>JADFJI010000291.1 GCA_022566235.1 Chloroflexota bacterium | reverse complement strand
CCGCTCCTTGAACTCGGGCTTGATGTCTATGGTCACCATCAGTACTTTCATGTTAGATTCCCCCTAATCCTTCTAGTCTAGGCCTCTGTGGTAAGCCTCCAGTTTTCGTGAAACTGCTTCCACTCTTGTAGTAATAGACGCCGGCTGAGGGTCAGGTCCCCTCCCTTGCTACTTAGGTGTTCCTTGACTTCTAAGGCTGGGACTACCCACGCCTCGTGGCCTTGTGAGTCATTCTTCGGCAGAACAATGACAAGGCAATCGAAAGCTACCTCACCTTCCGTCCACCACAAGTCTTTGATCTCCTCGCCATAGGAGCCTTTTTCTGGCAATGGAAACCCACGAGATTTAACTTGGAGTTTGCAGAAACCTCCTTCAGGTGTTTCGACTACTAGATCGACGCCTTTGACATCAAGCAAGGGTACATACGGGACGTAGCTATGCTCCAGCAGTCTTGTCCAAACGTAGGACTCTGCAGCTTTTCCGATGAACAACGATTCTGTCATTGCCGCCCACCACTCCAGATTCTTCACTCCGCTCAGAATGACAAAGGTCGCCGCCCAGACCCGTCACAAGGGCAGGTCTACGGCCTGGCCCGTCTGGGCGCTGCGGGTCACCGCCTCGGTAAACTCCATGTACTTCACCCCGTCCTCGAAGGAGGTCAGCTTCACCTTTTCCAGGCCCCGGATGGCGTTGATAAACTCCTCCTCCACCCGCCACTTCCCACGCTTCTCAGGAGATATGGGAATCTCCTTCAGGCCCTTGTCGCCCCTCTGCCCTCCCCTGAGGGTCAGCGACGGCACGTCCAGGTGTAGCGTGCCTTCACTCCCGTGAATCCAGACCTCGTTGTCGGGCCCCAGGCCCGCAAAGGAACTGAACCGGAGCCGGGCCTGCGCGCCGATGGCCATACGGCACAGGATGTCCACATGGTCAGGCACATCGATAATCTTAAGCTCTCCCCCCGCATCCCGCCGCTGGGTCACGGTGACCGAGGTCAGCGCCGTCACCAGGGTGGCGGGGCCGACCCAGCGCATGAGCGCCTCGTACCAGATTCCCATATGCAGGATGTTGAAACCGCTCAACTCCCGATCCTGTCTCCACTGGATGGAGGACTCTCTATCTACGAACTGGCCATCGCTGGCCCGCATATCGACAGCCAGCACCTGGCCCAGGTATCCATCTGCGATCAACGCCTTGATGGTCTCATCCACCCCGAAGGTGAAGGGAGATGGCACAATCTGGGTAGTAAGGTGAGGCCTCTCCCTGGAGGCATCCAGCATCCGATGGGCCTCCTCGGCGTTCATTGCCATCCGGGCCTCGGTCATGACGTGCTTGTCCCTCTCCAGGGCAACCAGGGTCACGGGGCAGTGAAGATAGGGCCAGGTGCCGATGCATATGGCATCGGTGTCGTCGGCCTCCACCAGCTCCAACCAGTGGTCGTAGACCTTGGGTATCCCGAACTGATCGGCCACTCGCTGGCCCGACTCCCGGGACCGATTGGCTACGCTCACAACCTCCACGTCCTCCATCGTCTGGAACCCGGGTATGTGACGCTCTATGGTATTCTTGCCGGCCCCTACTATGCCTATGCGAACGGGTTTAGCCTCCATCTGCTCTCTCCCCACTGTAAAGATTCCAGGCAGCCCTCCTGGCCGACCTGAGAGGAGGGATTATATCACGGGCATGGGCCGTGACCACCGGCTTCGGGAGGGGGCTGTGCTATGATGCCTCCAGGGGAATCACCCGGAGCCACCCCTGTAGAATCGACGGCAGCTCAGCGACAAAGGGGCTATGAACATCACCAGAGGTGGCGTGGCTTTCGTGGTCCTGCTTTCAGGCTGGACCATATGCGGCATGGTTGCCACCATCGGAGTGTGGGTCCTGCTCTTCGGGAGCACGCCCTGGGGGATCGGGTACATACTTACTGCGGTATTAATCGCCGCCACTAGCTCGACGTTCAGCTACCTCTTCACCCGTCCTCGTTCTTCCGACAAAAGGATGAGAAACCCCGGGTCGGCTATCGAGAAATCACCCTAGCCCTGGCCGAGGCAGGACCAGGGCCTAGTCCCGGCCCACCCCGGCCTCCGGTATGGAGACCCCGAGGAACCTGCTCGACCATTGCTTTCTGGCCCTCGCCATCTGCTCAAGGTAGGCGGTTTTCCCAGCCTCCTCCTCGATGAACTTAACCACGGGTGAAAGGACCCAGAGGGCGAGGGGGCCAAGGGCTGTTAAAATCCTCATTATTTGCTCCTCTATCTAGTTGTTCCGTCTGCAAACACAACGGCTTAATTACTCGGTAACGTATGCAACTCTCTCCCTGTCATCATTACCCCTTTCTAGGGACATACAGGCCACAATACGGTTATCAGGGTAAAGTCTCGAAAGAGGGGGAGCTATCCGGAACTTGCTTTCAAACTGGGTGGTCCCGTGACTACTCCAGGTAGCATTAGCCGATCTAGCTCCTCGTGAAGAAAATTGGAATGCTATCTATCAATGTATTCAGCTATCTGTCCCATCTGAAATGTATAAACCGTTATCTAGCCAATCAGAAGGAAAATTGTAGTTACTATCTTGAAAACAGCACTACGGCAGCTAGAGCAAGGACTATACCCAAACCATTAAAGATAGTGATTTGCTCTTTCAGTACGACAATGCTCAGTGGAATGGTCACCAGGGGATACATGGCAACCATAGGGGATACTAAAGACGCCTGGCCTCCTCTGCTGTAAGCAAAGAAGACAGCCACTGTTCCCAGCCCCCCCGCCAACCCTGCCAGCAATGCTGCAGGACTCCCCACAGTGTGGACTTGAAGTTTGAAGCCCAAAGAGCCTAAAAGAGCCAGACTAATGACTATGTACGCCAACCCTTGGGTTACCGCCATGCTCCTAGCATCTATATATCCGCTGGATATTTTGGCGAAAATCCCTACCAACCCATAGAGCCCCAGGGAAACCAGTGTAAAGGCCAACCACGATTGCGTCATTTCTTCGAGCCTCCTCGCTTAAAAAGGGTATGCGGGGGCCGAGGTGCGAGGCACCTCGGCCCTTACATGTCATCCCTATCGCGGCGACCCGGGAAATAAAGCGGACGCTACCGCACGCGCTGGTGTCGGGCGGGGTGAGCAATGTGTCGTTCTCGTTCCGCGGCAACAACGCCCTGCGCGAGGCCATGCATGCGGTCTTCCTTTACCATGCCGTTGCCGCCGGCATGGATATGGGAATCGTCAACGCGGGCCAGCTCGCGGTCTACGCCGATATCCCGGCCGAGCTGCGCGAGCACGTCGAGGACGTCGTGCTCAACCGGCGCAAGGATGCGACCGAACGCCTGCTCGAACTCGCCGATTCGGTCAAGGGCGGGGTCC
>JADFJI010000290.1 GCA_022566235.1 Chloroflexota bacterium | reverse complement strand
TGCACAGCGAAGATATATTGGCGGGGAGTTAAAGGACAGACCGTATATCACTGCTCTTATCGGAGTCTCCAAAGACTCGCTTACTAATGCCGCAGAGCAGGTGGAGGAGGTGCAGAGGATATTGAAGACCCTGGGCCTATCGGGTAAGCCGTCGGTTACCGTGCTTAACAAGATCGACCTGCTTTTCGATAACGGCCACCGACCCACGGACGACCTTCCGGGGGTGGAGAACTGGGCGATCCCCGGGGACATGGTGGCCGTCTCCGCCATGACCGGGAAAGGCCTGGACCGGCTCCGCACCCTGGTCGTCGATAGGCTGGCTATGGCGCCTGTGCCCATCTAGGGCCACCGCCTTTCCATAAGCCGGGCCTCTAACAATCGTTCCTTTCCCAGGATATGTGGGGTAGAGCCGTGGGCTGGCGAGAACACTACGAAGCAAGATTGGTGTCAGCCGAAGAGGCGGTATCTCACGTCCAGTCCGGTGACCTGGTAGCGCTGACCCTTGGAGAGGAGCCCTTGGTTCTCACCTCGGCCCTCCAGGCCAGGGCCGGAGAGCTGCAGAACGTTGTCATTCAATGCGCCGGCCCCGCCAACGAGAGGGGTTGGTTCGATCCCGGCATAAGCCCCTCCTTTCGAGTCCAGGTCCAGAATTCCTACAGATACACCTACAGGGAGTTTCTGGATAGTAATCAGGCCGACTTTCTGCCCAGCCTGTTCACCCTCATGTTCAAGGGCATCGAGGAGCGAAACCTGGAGTCCCAGCGGCCCGATCTCTTCATGGCGGTAGTATCCCCGCCAGACAAGAACGGGTTTTGCAGCTTCGGCCACAGCCTCTGGAACAAACGGGGCTTCGTCAAGCGGTCCAGGAAAGTCATCGTAGAGGTGGACCAGCGACAGATTCGCACCTTCGGCACCAACTGCGTTCACGTCACCGAGATCGACTACTTCGTTGAGGACCCTTCCACCGACCCCCCCGTCTATCTCACCCTTCCCGAGCCCGATGACGTAGTCCGTCGTATCGGTGAACACGTCGGCGCCCTGGTGAATAGCGGCGACACCTTGCAGATGGGCTGGAGTCGGGTGGTCATGCTCCTGCCATCCCTGGGGGTCTTCGATGACAAGGTAGACCTCGGCCTTCACTCCGAGGTCGCCGCCCCGGGCATACCCAGGCTGGTGGAGGCAGGGGTGATAAACGGCAAACGCAAGACCCTTAATCCCGGGCTGGCCATCGTCACCGCGCTGGCCGGGGCGGGAGAGGAGATGAATCTGGCCGTGGATAATCCCCGGATAGAGGTGCGAGATGTGGAATACACCAACGACCTGAGGGTCATCTCTGCCCACGACAACATGGTCGCCATAAACGGGGCGGTGTCGGTGGACCTGACTGGCCAGATCAACGTGGAGACGGGCGCAGGCCTCTATCCAATCAACGGCCCCGGGGGCCAGCCCGAGTTCGTCTTCGGCTCTCTGATGTCCAAAGGCGGGCGGTCAATTACCGTTCTGCGGTCCACCACCCCCGACGGCGTTCAGCCCAGAATTGTGGCTGCGCTGGAAGAGGGGTCTACGGTCACCATACCGCGGACCCTCGCCGACTACATAGTGACCGAGTATGGAATCGCCCGGCTGCTGGGAAAATCGCTGAGGGAAAGGGCGGAGGAGCTTGTGGGTATAGCACACCCCCAGTTTCGAGGCGAGTTGAAAAAGGCGTTAAAAAAGCGGTTCTACTCTTACGGCTGACCCATGCCCGCGATGAAAACCCCAGAGAGGTAAGGAGGATCAAAGAGATGGGTGGAGCCATGCAAGGCAAGGTAGCGCTGGTAACGGGTGCCGGATCGGGGATCGGTAGGGCCTCTGCCGTGGCCCTTGCCAGGGAGGGGGCCCGGGTCGTCGTGACCGATATTGTGGTCGAAGGTGGGCAGGAGACCGTTGAGACCATCAGGAATAACGGGGGCGAGGCCATTTTTGTCAGGGCGGATGTTACCAGCACCGAAGATATCGAGGCGATGATATCCGAGTGCGTCCAAACCTACGGGCGGCTGGACTGCGCCCACAACAACGCCGGCGGGGGACGCCCGAAGAGGGTCTCGACCCATGAGTACACCGAGGAGGACTGGCGCTGGACAATAGACATGAACATTACCAGCGTATGGCGCTGCATGAAGCACGAAATACCCCTGATGCTGGCCCAGGGGAGCGGATCGATCGTAAACACCTCCTCGGTGCTTGGCCTCGTTGCCGCCAAAGGCACGGCGGCTTACGTCGCGGCGAAACACGGCCTGATCGGGCTGACAAAGGCAGCGGCACTGGAATACGCTCAGGAAGGGATCAGGGTCAACGCCGTGTGTCCGGGGTACCTTCCCACGCCGCCGGTAAAGGCCATGCTGGCCACAGACCCCAGCCTGGAGCAGCAGATAGTAGCAGCCCACCCCATCGGAAGAATGGGCCGTCCCGAGGAGGTAGCCGAGATGGTGGTCTGGCTCTGCTCCGACGCTGCCTCCTTCGTCACGGGCCAGGCGATTGCCGTCGACGGCGGATATCTGGCCCGGTAGCAAGCGCCAGCATCGAGAAACAGGAGGAGATAATGCGAGGAACAGCCACGAACGTTGAGGGGATATTCTCCTACAAAGACAACCTGATGATATCCCACGCCGTGAGGACGGGAAACACCATACACATCTCGGGGCAGGTGGCCTTAGACCCGGATGGGAACGTTGTAGGCAAAGGGGATGTGGAGGCCCAGGCAGAGTACATCTGGGGAAACGTGGAGAAGGTGCTTGAGGCGTCGGGGTCGGGGCTGGAGGAGATCGTCAAGGTGTTTCAGTTCGTCGTGGGCACCGAGAACTTTGCCGGGATGGGGGTGGTGCGCCGGCGGATCTTTCCTCAGGAGCCTTTCCCCGCCTTCACCAGCATAATAGTCTCCGGCCTCATCGACCCGGACCTCCTGCTGGAAGTGGATGTTATCGCAACGGTCAAGGACTAGGGACCCGGAGCCCTACCGTCCAATGAGCTCGCCCCGGGCCACGTCTTTATCCCGCCGGCGAGGTCTCTTCGGATACCCTCGCCCGAGGCGGGGAAGAAAGGCCTCGGGACATACCAGCCCTCTCGGTGAAGGCAGGGCGGGTTTCCAGGCCGCATCTGAGGCACAGCAGCTTGCCGGCCAGGAAGCCTACCCCAGGGTGATCACACTGAAACCGTTGAAAAAGGAAGAGATTCAACAGGTCTAGAGTGGTCGGCTGCCCCGAGGGCGCTGCAGCGTATTGCACCATCTGCATCTCCTCTCATCTGTTTGCTGAAACGATCAGCTTGCAACGGCGTCCGACTCCTCTATCACGAATTCTCAGGGCGGCCTGTCTATCCGCCCCGAATTGCCTTTTA
>JADFJI010000289.1 GCA_022566235.1 Chloroflexota bacterium | reverse complement strand
GTCGCCGAAGGTGCTTATCCGGTCGACGACGAAATCGATGTCCTCCTGGGAGACCTCCCCGTGATAGAGGTAGACTTCCTCGTGGAGGAATCGGGCCTCGGCCCTCCGGCCCAGGTCCAGGATCACTTCCAGCAGTTCACTGCGGTCCTCTCGCTCATGGAGGGGTTGCTGGAAGTGGGATGGAAGGGTCTGGAGCAGGGCGTCTAAGTCGTCTGTGATCTGCTTATGTGCCAACTGAAGTCTCAGAGGGAGGACCTATTCGGCCCCTATAGGCACCAGAGACGGCCTTCTGACCTTGGCGGTGATGTTCCGCACCGCCTTGGTGTACTCTTGCACCATCTGATAACCCCGGTCCTCCAGCGCTTGGAGGAAAGGTGTCTGGAACTCCGAGGCGATACACCACAGGGTGGACTGGCGCGGCAGCAACCCTTCTACGGAGTCCAGAAGGGCGTCCGGCTGCACAGCGGACCACGGTCTAAGCATGAGGCTGAAATAGCCGTTCTTTTTGCGGCGGCCGACACTCACCCAACCGACGACGGAGCCCTCCTCCAAAAAGATGTACTCCTTTGCTTTAGGACCCCTCCACCTTTCCTCCCGGGCCGCACGCCATTCATCGAGGGTCTGGCCCTCGGCTTCCCGAACGTGGAGAGGGAAAACGGAGTTGTAAAGCTGGAACATGCCAAACTCGTTCTCCGAGGATACGGGATGGAACAACTGGCCGGACCCAGCTGTTTTATGACTGGTCCTGGCCTCTCCTTTTTCCAGCCTATACAGGTATTCTTTCTTGTAAAAGCAGAAGCCGGCATCTCGAATGGGGTCCAGGCACAGAGAATCGGCGGCCAGGCGCAAAAACAGCTTGTCTACGCCACACCTTCCCGCGCCCAGGGTGAGGCCGTAAAGCAGGTCCATCTCCTCCTGCATGAGCTCAGGAGAGAGGAGCAGATAGTCTATCTCCCATACTGAGTTCCCTCCCGCGCATTTGGCCGATACCAGCCCCTGGACCTTCAGGGCTCTGGTCTGAATCCAGGTCTGCCTCTGCTTGCCCATCCCAACCCAGTATTTCATGGGCAGCAGGTCTAGCAGGGCAAGTTTGTCCAGGCCTAGTCTCTTGTGAGGCCTCGCCTGGTTGGGCAGCTTCCTTATGCCGGACAGGCTGATTCTGGGAAGGTCTAGAAGATGTAACGCCCTGATCATAATACTGAGGTGCTGTGCTCGGGAGAACTGTCAGATCCGGTCACCGGCTGGCCGATGCCGGCCAGCTTCAGGAAATAGCCGTGGAAACGGGTGTCACCTGTCAGCTCGGGGTGGAAGGCGGTTACCAGTACTCCGTCCTGGCAAGCGGCGACGGGGGTGTCGTCTTCCAACTGGGTCAATAGCTCCACCCCGGCCCCTAGCCTTTCGATGGCGGGTGCACGTATGAAGACGGCGTGAAAGGGGGCCTGACCCAGGACAGGGACCGCCAGGTCCGCCTCGAAACTGTCCACCTGTCGCCCGAAGGCGTTCCTCCGTACGTCCAGGTCAATCAGGTCCAATGGATGAAGGTCGTCTTCCATTATTCTGTGGGAAACGACGATCATGCCGGCGCAGGTGCCCCAAACGGACATCCCCGATCGGGCCCGCTCTTTGATGGCCTCGGTCAGGCCATATAGGTCCATCAGCTTGATGATGGTGGTGCTTTCACCGCCGGGTATGACCAGTCCCTGGACGTGTTCCAGGTGCTCTGGCAAGCGAACCTCTATCGGCTCCACTCCCAGACACCTGAATGCCTGACAGTGTTCGGCGAAGTCACCCTGCACCGCAAGAATGCCGATCTTGCTCATATGTGGTAGGTGGTTCTTCCTACTACCATCCCCTGGTGGCTAGCAACTCTTCCTTGGGCATGGATTTGACTGCCTGTCCCTTCATCGGCTCCCCCAACCCCTCGGAGACTCTGGCCACGATGTCGGGGTCCTGGTAGTGGGTTGTGGCCTCTACGATGGCCCGGGCCCTTGGCGCTGGGTCCTCGGACTTGAAGATTCCGGAGCCTACGAAGACCCCCTGGGCCCCCAGTTGCATCACCAGGGCCGCATCTGCAGGAGTAGCTATTCCCCCGGCGCAGAAGTTCACCACCGGAAGGCTACCGGATTCGTGGACTTCTATGACCAGGTCCAGAGGGGCTCCCAGCTCCTTGGCTTCGGCCATAAGCTGGTTCTTGTCCAGGTACTGGAGACGACGTATTCCACCCTCTACGGTCCTGAGATGATTGACGGCCTCCACTATGTCTCCCGTGCCTGCTTCTCCCTTAGTCCTGATCATGGCCGCGCCCTCGGCGATGCGCCTGAGGGCTTCGCCCAGATTTCTGCAACCACACACGAAGGGGACCTTGAAATCGTGCTTCCAAACGTGGTGGGTCTCGTCGGCGGGGGTCAGCACTTCTGATTCGTCAACGTAGTCAACGCCCAACGACTCCAGCACCTGCGCCTCAACGAAATGGCCGATACGACACTTGGCCATGACCGGAATACTAACTGCGTCGATAATTGCGCAGACCATTGTGGGGTCGCTCATGCGGGCAACGCCACCGTCGGCCCTAATGTCGGCCGGCACCCGCTCCAGCGCCATCACCGCCACTGCGCCAGCTTCCTCGGCGATCAGGGCCTGTTCGACGGTAACTACATCCATGATCACGCCTCCTTTGAGCATTTGAGCGTGACCGGCTTTAACGGTAAAGGTACCAGTTAAAACATCAACCATTTTTGCCTTCCTCCGTAGTCAAAAATAACAAATGAGGTTCAACATAATCGCCGCTTCGTTTCCACAAACGGATAGCCTAAATCGGGTGCCGTCATAGCAAGCCGAGCCCTGGTTCTGATTGACATAATCGTAATACATGTCTGCCGATCGCTTAATATAAGTACCACCAATTTTTAGCAACACTATGCCAGCAAGTAACAGTGTTCCCCCTCCTACGTAAAATCCGCCGCTCCGCTCGGAATCGCTTGACCCCAGATCGTATCCAACTCCCGCTCCCACAAGCCCCGCTCCAACACCCGAGAGCAAATTGCCCCAACGCCGGTAAGCTCTTCCTGAATTGAAATTTGAAATAGATGGTTTATGCGAAGAAATGATTTCTTGAAATCTTTGATCGCCTATTTTTCGCCAGAGGACGTTATCCGTTGTATATCGCGATCGCGTTTCGTCGATCTCAAAGATCTCCTGGCCAAGAACCGTTGATGACCAAAAAAGAAATATAGCAGTCGTCCAACCAACCTTTCTAATCAGCGTAGTCATATCCCGATCTTTCTCTATAAATGCGCGATAACGCTTATTCTGCACCTGACATTACTCAATGAATCCCCAGGTCGAGACAATCTATCTGCAGGTCCAGCAAGTTAGT
>JADFJI010000288.1 GCA_022566235.1 Chloroflexota bacterium | reverse complement strand
AGAGGCCATCGTAATGCATCCCCTGCCCCGGGTGGACGAGATCGCCTATGAGCTGGATGAAGACCCCCGGAGCATCTACTTCAAGCAGGCCGCCTACGGGGTCCCGATCAGGATGGCCCTTCTGGCCCTGCTTCTGGGCGCGGTGCGGCCCGACATTCAAGAAAGACCCGATCGATATTCCCGCCCGGTCGACTATCCGGTGTACAAGAGTGGTAGGGGGACCCGGTGCTCCAACCCGACATGTGTCTCCAATCAAGAGGCCGGGTACATAGACCCCGAGTTCTGGATAATATCCCAGCAACCCACGGTCTTTAGCTGCGTCTACTGCCAGCAGGAGGTCCGGCCCAAGTTCGCCGGTAGCGCCAGGACCCGGGTATTCCACGGCGCGGAGCTATACAGCGCACGCAGGGTAAAGGAGGACAATCTGGTCTACTTTGAATCATCCGAGCAGGCTGCTGAAAAAGGGTTCCGCCCAGGCTGGCGGGTCAAACCCGATAGCATGCCTTGCCTTCGAGGAGCAAAGTGAATCAGACGGCCTGGATAGTGCTGGAGGACGGCTCATGCTACGAAGGCTACGCCTTTGGGGCTCAGGCATCCTCCTACGGAGAGGTGGTGTTCAATACCAGCATGACCGGCTACCAGGAGGTGCTCACCGATCCGTCCTACGCCGGCCAGATAGTGGTGCTGACCTATCCCATGGTAGGCAACTACGGCATAAGCCCCGAGAATATAGAGTCCAGCAAGATCCGGGTGAGGGGTCTCGTTGTCCGGGAGGAATGCGACGCGCCCAGCCACTGGAGCAGCCAGGATACCCTTGCCGGGTTTCTCGCATCCCAGGGCATCGTCGGCCTGGCGGGAGTCGATACCCGGGCCATCACCCGCAGGCTTCGCACCAAGGGCGTCATGATGGGTATCATCACCATGGACGAACCCGTCGCAGGCCAGGCCCTTCTCAAGGACCTGCCTCGATACGATACCGTAGACTTCGTGCCTCAGGTGTCCACCCCGGCGAGTTACGACTGGATTACCGACCCTCAGGACCCCGAGGCCTGGTGCGAGATCGTGGCCCTGGACTACGGCCTCAAGTTCAACATACCTCGAATCCTCAGGAGCCTGGGGTGCAGGGTCAAGGTGATACCGGCGGCAACCCCCGCCGAGGAGATACTCCAGCTCGATCCCGACGGTTTAGTCCTGTCCCCGGGCCCCGGGGACCCTGCCCTCCTGGGCCGAATCGTCGAGACGGTCAAGACATTGGCGGGGGTGAAGCCAATCATGGGGATATGCCTGGGCCACCAGATACTGGGCAAGGCCTTCGGAGGCAAGACCTTCAAGCTGAAATTCGGGCACCGGGGCGCAAACCACCCGGTGCGGGACCTGGCCACGGATCGTGTCTATATCACGGCCCAGAATCACGGCTATGCCCTGGATGCCGAAGGGTTGTCGCCCTCGGTGGAGGTGACCCACGTCAACCTCAACGACGGCACCATAGAGGGCATCACCCACAGGGAGTATCCTATCCTGTCCATCCAGTACCACTCCGAAGCGTCCCCCGGGCCCCGGGACAACGTCTACCTCTTCCAGCGCTTCCTGGATATGGTGAAGGACCAGCAATAATATAAAAGTGCATTTAGCAAGTTCCTCCTTTAGGCATTTACAGTCCGAAGTGCGGGGGCTGACGTGATAATTACGAGTACATGACCACACAACCGAAAGTATCCAAAGTCCTGGTCATAGGCTCCGGCCCGATAATCATCGGGCAGGCGGCGGAGTTCGATTACGCCGGGACACAGGCCTGCAAAGCCCTCCGGGAGGAGGGAGTAACCTCGGTCCTGGTCAACTCCAACCCAGCCACCATCATGACCGACGAGGATATCGCCGACATCGTCTACATCGAGCCCCTCACCGTCGACGTCGTCTCCCGTGTCATCGAGAGAGAGCGCCCCGATGGCCTTCTCCCCACCCTGGGGGGTCAGACCGGCCTTAACCTGGCTGTAGAGCTGGCCGACTCCGGCGTACTCGAAAAGTACAACGTTCTGATGCTGGGCAGCTCCCTGGACACCATCCGCAAGGCCGAGGACAGAGACCTGTTCCGGTCCTTGCTCGTGGACATCCACGAGCCGGTGCCCGCCAATGCCACGGTACACTCGGTGGGCGAGGCCCTGGACGCGGCGGTGGAGCTGGGTCTGCCCTTGGTGGTACGCCCCGCCTATACCCTGGGCGGCACCGGGGGCGGGGTAGCCTGGACCCGGGATGAGCTGGGGACTATCGTCAGCGGTGGCCTGGCCGCCAGCCCCATACACCAGGTCCTGGTGGAGCGGTACCTGGAGGGATGGAAGGAGATCGAGTACGAGGTGATGCGGGACTCGGCCGACAACTGCATCACCGTCTGCAACATGGAAAACCTGGACCCCATGGGAGTACACACCGGGGACAGCATCGTTGTCGCACCCAGCCAGACCCTCTCGGACAAAGAGTACCAGATGCTCCGGTCGGCCAGCCTCAAGATAATCCGAGCCCTGGGCATCGAAGGCGGATGCAACATCCAGTTCGCCCTGGCCCCGGGGCCGCTGGTAGCCGAGGCCTTCGGCCAGAAGATGAACGGCCCCTCGGACTACTATGTAATCGAAGTGAACCCCCGGGTCAGCCGCAGCTCGGCCCTGGCCAGCAAGGCCACGGGGTACCCGATCGCGCGGGTGGCGACCAAGATCGCCGTGGGCCGGACCCTGGACCAGATCCCCAATGCCGTTACCGGCAAGACCATGGCCGCATTCGAACCCGCCTTGGACTACTGCGTGGTAAAGATTCCCCGCTGGCCCTTCGACAAGTTCGCTTCGGGGGACCGGAGCATCGGCACCCAGATGAAGTCCACGGGCGAGGTGATGGCCATCGACCGTTGCTTCGAGGCGGCGCTTCAGAAAGCGGTCCGTTCCCTGGAGGTAGGGCGCCGGCCCTTGCTTTGGGAGGACAAGAGCTGGTCTGAGGCCGATGGTGACGGTCCGGACGCCCTCCCCCTCGAGCCAAACGACCTCCGCATATGGGCCCTCATGGCGGCCCTCAGAAAGGGCTTCAGCCCCGAGGACCTGTCCCGCAGGACCGGCATCGACCCCTGGTTTACCACCAAGCTCGGCAATATCGTGGCGATGCAGAGAAGGCTCCTCAAGGAGCCGCTGACCCCACAGTTCTTGCGCCAGGCCAAGCGGATGGGATTCTCGGACGAAGAGATTGGAACTTTAGCGGACAGGCTTCCAGAGCAGGTGCGGAACCTCCGCCACCAGTGGGGGCTGCGGCCCGTATACAAGATGGTGGACACCTGCGCCGCGGAATTCGAGGCCGAGACCCCCTATTTCTACAGCACCTACGAACAAGAGAACGAGACCAAAGCGATTTCGGGGT
>JADFJI010000287.1 GCA_022566235.1 Chloroflexota bacterium | reverse complement strand
AAATGTTTCATCGCTCACAACGACAGAGGAGTTGCCGTTAATCCGGATTATGCCGCCCGATTCCACCATGGCGAGCGCCTCCCCGAGAGTGTTCCAGGGCCTGGACTGCGAACCCGTTTCCAGCTGATCATAACCGAAGTCGACGTGAACGAGGCTAAAAGGGGCACCGAGGGCGGCGAGTTGGAGATGATTGTACATGAAATCGCGAATCTTGACGGATAATGTCACTCCGTCAACCATCCAAACGCCGAGTTGCGCTGGAATGCCATGGCCGATGCCGGTCAGGGAGTAGAACTCGAAGGGTATGGGCGCCGACATCGCCGCGCTCTCGATGTCGAGGGCCAGAGCGTCATCGATGACCAGATTTACCTCTTCAATGGTGATCCGGTCCAGCAGGTCCTGGTCTTTGACGTATAGGGCCGGCGATCCCTCTTCGTCTGAACGGTAGATTAGGATCGTATATTTAGTCCCCTCCAGTATCCCGGTTATCGTCTTGTGATCGACCAGACCCAGTGACGTATCTGGACCGCACGCCAGCCCCACTATCGACATCAGCACGGCCAACATCACAAAGAGATACGAGAGTTTTCTCATAAGGGAGCGCCGCGGCTATTATACCCCTCCGCCCTGGCTATACACCGCGCCCCTTCCGCCGGCCATATCGATACGCCAGCAGGAAGCCGATACCCAGGACGACGGCCAGGGCTACGCCCCCTATGGGAGCAGTGATCGCGATTATCAGGCCGACAGACGATGACCCGTCCTTCTCGATGAAGGTGACGGATATGGGCGCATCCGGTTCTTCGTCCTCCGGGCCCGGGTCGCCGGAGCCTTCGCTCACCTCTTTGCTCTGTACCTCACCCTGGCCCTCGATACTTGGCAGTATCTTCCCGAAGTCTCGGGAGAGCACCCGCAGGACGATCTCGCCCCTTTCCACTCCGTCCCTAGTGGAGATAAACACCCGGTCCAGCTCGCCCTCGAGACTGGCGACCAGGGCCTTGACCCGGCTTATGGTTTCGGTGACGTCGGACACCTCAACGGTGAGGGTGGCGGAGGGTGGAACGGACGCCTGGCTGTCCGGCTGATGCAGGAACACGGTGATAGTGGCCAGGGCCACCCTGCGCTCCAGGAAGTTCAACTGGCCCTGGTATCGCTCGATGTCGGACCTGACTCGAGATAGCTCCCTCTCTATGGTCAGGACATCGGCGACCGAATCCGCCCTCTCCAGGAGGGAGAGGAGGCTCTGCTCCTCCCGTAGGGAGCTCTTCAGGCGGGCCTCCAGGTCTATGAACCGCTCCGTCACGTCCTCACTGCCTATATTTTCATTCCTCAGCTTGCCCAGGGCCTCGATGCCATCCAGGGCGTCCAGGAACTGGTCCTGGGGGACCCGCACCGTTACGGTGGCTTGCTGGCGTTCATCATCGCCGGATACGGAAAGCTGCTCGACGAAACCCCCAAAGCTCTCGGATATGGCCCTCACCTGGGCCACGGCCCCCTGGACATCCTCCACCTCAACCGTCAGGGAGGCGGTGGAGATCACCTTTCGATCGGCAAACTCGATGGAGGAGGCTGAAGACCCTTCGACGCTTCCACTCGTGACCCCAGGGGCTGCAGGCGCTATTGCAGGCGCCGGAACTGCCCCGGCCGCGGGGGCCGAGGTGCTCTCCCCTGTATCGAAAGCCCCCCCCAGGCCTGAGGCCTGTTTGGTCAGGGCGTCCCCGTCGTCTCTCGCCTCCCCCGATCCGCCTCCTCCGCAAGCTGCCGCCAGCAGGCCAATGACCAGGACTGCTGCGAGGACCACTGCTGCTTTCATTGTTCTTGACATCTCAAAGCCACCTTCCTTTCGTGAAGTGTACAATATCTAGACGAGGTAGGATGGGAGAATGTTCCCGGGCGCTGTATGCCGGGACACCATGGTGGGAGACGATATGCTGCACAGCGGGGAGTGAATCAATTGAAAATCGAGCGGATAGACGTGTACCAGAAGACGTATACCGTTGTAGAGGAGGTGTATGCCTGGTCACGAGGGCGCTCCGTCTCCTCCCTGGACGGCACGGTGGTCAAGCTGACCACCGATGAGGGGCTGGTGGGCTACGGAGAGTGCGTACCCCTGGGGGCCGCCTACATGCCGTCCTATGCCGAAGGGGTACGCACGGGGCTCCGGGAGCTGGGGCCCCAGCTCATAGGCCTGGACCCGTTGCACCTTAAGGCGATGAACACCTTCATGGACTCGGTCATGGCGGGCCACGGATACGTCAAGACGCCCATAGACGTCGCCTGCTGGGACCTGCTGGGAAAGGCCACGGGCCAGCCTATCTCCACCCTTCTTGGCGCTCGATACGTGGAGGACTTTCCCATATACAGGGCCCTGTCCCAGGGGACTCCCGAGGAGATGGTGGAGAGCGCCGCTCGCTACCGGGCCCAGGGGATCCGGCACTTCCAGATGAAGGTGGGAGGTACCGCCGACGAGGATATACCCAGGATCAAGGCAGTCCTGGACTCGGTCCAGGATGGAGAGGTGGTTGTGGCCGATGCCAACACCGGCTGGAACCTGCACCAGGCCACCCGGGTGGTCAACGCCCTGAGGGGCGAGAGGGTATACATCGAGCAGCCCTGCCCCACCCTGGCAGAGTGTCTGTCCGTCAGGTCTCGCACCAGCCTGCCCATGGTACTGGACGAGGTTATCACGGGGGTGCCGGCCTTCCTGGAAGCCTACAGCCAGTCCGCAATGGACGTCATCAACATCAAAGTGTCCAGGGTTGGTGGCCTCACAAAGGCGGCCCAGCTCCGAGACCTGGCCCAGGACCTGGGGGTGGCCGTAGACCTGGAAGATGCCGCCAGCGGTGATATCATGGCCTCCGCCCTGGCCCACCTGGTGGCCAGCACCCGGCCCGAGGCGTTTTTCACCGCCAGCATCTGGAATTACCGCCTGCGGGAGAGTATCTCCCCCGACGCCCCTCGCCCCGAGAACGGCCGGGTCCCGGTGCCCAAAGGCCCGGGGCTGGGCATAACCATCGACCAGGAGGCCCTGGGACCGCCCCTGTTCAGCATTACCTGACCCTCACAACGGCAGCAGCGGGCTGGTGTCCGGGTCAGGTTATGGCGCCGTCCTGGCGCAGATCTTCGATGTCGTCCCAAGAATAGCCGATCTCAAGGAGCACCTCCTCGGTGTGCTGGCCCAGTTCCGGGGCGGCGGTACGGGCCCTTACGTCGCTATCGCTGAACTTCAGGGGCGTCTGAAGGGTCTCGAAAGGTCCGTGGACAGGGTGGTCCAGGGTTGTGATATAGCCGTTGGCCCGTACCTGAGGGTCCGACATCGCCTCCGGCAAGGTCTGCATCGGCGCCCAGATGACGCCGGTGGAATCCAGTTTTGTGGCCAGCTCTTCCAGCGTCAGGGCCCCAATGACCTGATCTAT
>JADFJI010000286.1 GCA_022566235.1 Chloroflexota bacterium | reverse complement strand
CACTTCAGATTCGACTTTGCCACAGCGAATGGTGATTTTGAGCTGGCCGGTCCTGAGATAAACGTCGAATCTGTCGGCCATGACGTGCTTGAGCCGGGCCTGGGACACAGGCCCGTATCTGCGGGTGGGGTCCTGGAAGAGGCCCGTGATCTCGATGGTCATGCCCGGGATCTCTCTCTCCTCACCCGGGTCAGGGTCAAAGAACTCTGCCTCGGAGGAGTTGCGGGTCAGGACGACTTTGATGGTCGGGGTGTCGAGGCTCCGCTTGCTGTAGAAGGTGGCCCTGTCGCCTACCTGGTTAAAGGCCCATAGACCGATGCCAAGACGGCCTATCTGGGGAATATCCAGGCCCTCTTTGCGGGAGTCCACAACATGCTTCAGGGCGTCCTCGAACCCCGCTTCATCCATGCCGGGGGCGTTGTAATCGATGGTTATGGAGTTCTTGCTGAGGGTGAAATAGACCTTGCACTGCCCACCAGCCCCTCCTTCCTGACGTACTTTGGCCCACTCGTCCAGCGCGTTGCTCACGTATTCCTTAATGGCATCGGCGGCGTTGCGATACATGGAGCCCAGGGTAATCAATGCCTTGGCGGCATTGATCTCCACGTCTACTACCCTACCCATAAAGATCCTCCTTTCGAAGGCCTATGTTCGGAACCATTTACAAGACTTATTTTAGTTAAGGTTTTGGAAAAGTCAATGATTTTGGAAGGAATGGTGGTTACCAACAGCTTCGACCATCACTTCGACAAGCTCCCTTCGACGGGGCTCAGGACAGACCCTTCGATGGAACACTTCGACAAGTCCCGAGTATCGGGACAAAGCGGGACACGGCGTGGCCGGGACAATCCGTGAGGAATGCCCGATATGCGGCTCTGATTGACTAGAGTTCTATAGCTTCCAATGGTGGAAGAGTCGGGATGCCCCTGAGCCCCCTACCAAGGGGGAAACGCCTTTCCTGGGAACCCCCTGCTGTAAGCTGGCCAGGTAAGGGGCTGCATCGCAAAGCCCCGGGCTGAGCTAGAGCGTTAGCACGTCCAGGTATTTGAGGCCGGAGCCGGTGTTGACCAGCACGATTGTTTCATCCTGGGCCACGGCACCCTGGTCCAGAAGCATCTTGAGGCCCGCCAGGGTAGCTGCTCCCTCGGGGCAGGGGAAGATCCCCTCCGCAGTGGCAATCTCTTTCACGCAGGCGAGGATAGCATCGTCGGATACCTCCAGGGCGGTACCGCCGCTTTGCCTGAGGATATCCAGGATCAGATAGTCGCCGACGGGGGATGGCACCCTGAGGCCCGCGGCTATGGTCTGAGGGTCCTTCCAGGCCTCGGCGGTCGGGGTTCCCTGGTGAAAGGCTCTGACGATCGGTGCGCACCCCGAGGCCTGGACCGCGACCATCCGGGGGCGCTCCGGCCCGATCCAGCCCATCTCCTCCATCTCATCGAAGGCCTTCCAGATGCCCAGCAGGCCTGTGCCGCCTCCCGTGGGGTAGACGATGACGTCGGGTACCTTCCACCCGAGCTGCTCGGCGATCTCGTAGCCCAACGTCTTCTTGCCTTCTACCCGATACGGCTCTTTGAGGGTGGAGAGGTCGAAGAGGCCGAGGGCTGGGGCGCAACGCCGCAGCTCTTGTCCAGCCTCGGCTATGGAGCCGGGGACGAAGGTCACCTTTGCACCGTAGGCCCGGCACTCATCTACGTTGGCCTGTGGGGTGGCCTCGGGTAGAAATACGTGGGCCTCCATGCCAGAGGCCGCGCAGTAGGCGGCCATGGCGCTGGCGGCGTTGCCCGCGGAAGGGGTGCCGAGCTTTGTCATCCCCAGCTCCCTGGCCCGAAATACCGCCGCGGCCAGGCCCCGGGCCTTGAAGCTCCCCGTGGGGTTGACCCCCTCCTCCTTTATATACAGGTGAGAGAACCCCAAGCCCTCGCCCAGCCTTGATGCCTTGATCAGGGGGGTGAAGCCCTCTCCCAGCTGATTTACAAAATCCGGGTCTCGGACCGGCAGTACCTCGTGGTATCGCCACATGGTGGGTGCGCGTCCCGGGAGCAGGGCCCTTGTGAATACCTTCGCCGCCTCACGAAGATCGTAGCGAGCGTAGAGCACCTTGCCGCAGTCAGGGCAGAGGTTCGCCGGCTGGTCGGCCGGGAGTGTCCTATGGCAGCCGGTGCACTCCAGGTGTGAGAGGTAGCTGTACATTTAGGCGGCGTTAGTTGGCGGCCCCTTTTAGCCGATGGTAGTGCCTCCGGGCTTTGGCCCGGTTGCCGCAGGAGCTCATTTCACACCAGCGCCGTTTTTTGTTCCGGCTGATGTCCAGAAACAGCGAGCGACAGTCGGAAGCGGCGCAATGTTTGACCAGCCTTATACCTCCAGAGGTCAGCAGGTCCGTTGCCGACCAGATGACCGGCCAGATTACCCGGTCCAGGGCATCGCAGTCTACCTGGCTGGTCCAGGTGAATACATCGTTGGTGGCAACGATTCGGGACTTGGACACCGTACGAGCAAGGGCGGCATTCAGGTCAACCAGATCCGTCTCATTGGGTGAGAAATTCTGGGCGATTGCGAAAAAGATGCGATAGATGGCCTCCCGCAGGCGTCGGGCCCGTCTTAGGGCCTGGGCCGCATCTCTGGGTCGACTCTCGGCCTCCCGGAGCAGCTGCTGTGACTCCGCGTCCGATAGGGTACCGGCCTGGATACACCAGGCTAGCAGATCGGCGTAGCTGTTCAGGGAGTCTTTCTCCTTGCTGCTGTCGGACCGGTAATACAGCGTGTTGGTGAAGTCCAGACATATGGGAGGGCCGGTCCAGAGGACCTGGGTCTTCGGGCGTCCACCTTCGGGATTAGAGCCTGGTTGTTCAATTGATGTAATAACCATCCAGCACCTCTTGAAAGGTTAGTATTACTGTATGAAATAACTAGTATTTGTACGATAACAGGTTATATAAGAGATATCAAGGCACAGATTATCTCCGCCTTTCACTTCAACTCCTCATATAACCAATATAATGAGCTTGACAGGTTAGTTGATACCTGTATAATATAACCTGTATACAGAGTATAGAAGGTTATATCAAAGGAGGTCAAGATGTCGATTGAACCGGACAAAGGTTTCCACTTCGAGTTTAGCTACCCGGGGTACCTTCAGAGATCCAGAGGCATAAACGTGATTTCGCTTCGGGAGGACGTCATGAATCTGACCGCAGTGTCCCGCAGACCCACAGGTTTAACGAGAGAAGAGCCCCGCATTCCCGAGGTCCCGGTGGCTGAGCCGACTGGCAGTGAGGCCCTTCGCCTGGCTGGATACGCCTGGGAGAAGACGGGTCAGCTTCTCAACGGATTTTCCCTGGCCGGGGTGATGGTCCTGAGCATACTGGCAGCGTTCCCCGGCTCGGCAACACTACTATTTCCCGGCTCGCCTCGGCAGGGACGATAAGA
>JADFJI010000285.1 GCA_022566235.1 Chloroflexota bacterium | reverse complement strand
CTACCCGCGTAGTGCTTTACCACCAGGCGTGCAATGGCATGTAACCGTACCGCGCGGCGGTTATACCCCAGGGGTGCCCAGGCACGGATTACCGCTCCTGTGGAGACCTCTGCCAGGGCCTGCCAGGTTGGGAACCGCTCCAGGAACTCGGCGTATTTGGGGATAACCCGGTCCACCTGGGTCTGCTGAAGCATCACCTCGGCGACCAGGATGGCGTAAGGATCGCCTGTGCGACGCCACGGCAGGTCCCGGCCCTGGCGTTCATACCAGGCCGCCAGGTCGGCGTGAAGGCGCGTGGGCGAGATGGACAAAGACATGTGGAGTGTTTTGCAATCGCTGGAGCGGGAGAAGGGAATCGAACCCTCATAGCCTGCTTGGAAGGCAGGGGCTCTACCACTGAGCTACTCCCGCGCCCATCGCAACAATACTAGATTCCCCCGACCCGCGGGTCAAGGCCCAGGCGGGAGCGAGGGTAAGAGGAACCACGCGGTAGAGCAAGGTCAGGTGAACCCTGCCCCAAGGCCTGGGGACTCACTAAGACGGTGGATCGGCACTCCCTTGACCAGTGTTCTCCTCCAACAGCTCCCGGTACACCAACAGGCTGTCCCGGACATAACGGGTGATCAGGAAGTTCTTGCGGACGTGTTCTTTGGCCCGTTCGCCCAACTTCACAGAGAGGGCCGGGTCTTTAAGCAGCATCACCACCTTTTCGGCGCACTCCTCGGTGGTGTCTATCAAGAAACCCGTTTCCCCGTCGATAACCTGCAGGCAAAGACCCCCGGCCCGGCCGGCTATGACCGGCTTACCGTGCCAGAGGGTGCCAGTGGCGCTGAGGCCAAAGCCCTCCCGTATCGACTTCTGGACCACCACGGCCGCCAGGGTTTGTACCGCGTTCACCTCCCGGTCGCCCACCCCCTTGAAGCTGGTCAGCAGGTGTATATCCGGGTCCTCGCCGGCCCGACGGGCCGTCTTCTCGAAGAAGGTCATCCCCTCCGGGTCATCGGCGGCAATAGGTCCGATCATCACCAGTTGGAGCCCCGGGACCTGAGCCCTGGCCAGCCGGTAGGCGTCGATGACTCCCAGCGGGTCTTTCCAGGGGTCGAAACGAGAGATCTGGGCCATGAACGGCCGATCACAATCTATTCCGAAGACGGCCAGTATCTCTCGCGCTGTTCCGGGATCCATAGGAAGATTCTTTGGGTCCAGCGGGTCTATGCCGGGAGTGCACACAAAGGTCCTGGGTCCGGTGTAGTCACCGTTTATGAACCCCTCCATGCTGAACTCTGCCGCATCGTATGGCCGTATGTAGGGTTGAAGCCGCCTCCATATCTCAGGCGAGGCATCTGTAAGGTCGATGTGACACCGCCACAACCACTTGGTCGCGCCGTTGCGATGTCGTTGATTCAGGTAGTGGAGGATGGCCGCCGGTTGCGGGTCATGAACGATGATGACATCGTGTTTGGGGTCCAACATTTGAGCGTTTTGCTCGTTGCACCGCAGCCAGGTGTCCCACATAGACCTGTCCCAGGCCACGGGCTCTCCCTGGAGGGTGTTATGCATCTTCTTTGTGATATCGAAAAACAGAGCGTCACCCTTGATGGTGCGCCACTCTGCCTTTAGGCCGAGATCGTTCAGGAGGGGGACCAGGGCCGCGAGAATGTCGGCGACGCCGCCGCCATCCGGAGAGGAGTTGATGTGCAACACCCGTTTCCCCAGAAGAGGCAGGGCCAGGGAACGGAGTTCCTGTATCGCCTCCTCGCCTACAACTGGCGCATAGTCATCCAAGCGCCTTTCGCCGACTTCGCGGACCGGAAGAGTCTCACCAGCGACCTGTGTGGTCATTCAGCCTCCTAGCGCCCAGCACGGAATTCTGGGCACAAAAATAAGGTACCCCTTTCAGGCCAAGGAGTACCTCCCTTAACGCTCTCTCCCCTTATGCCGTCTGCCTAAACAAACGATTCGAGATGGCTTAAGTTATAACTTCAGTATGAATGTACCATCTCAGATAAACTTGTCAATAGGGCTAACACCATCGGGCCTCGGGAATTAACCCCTGTTTATCCAATCAACAGTCTAAACCCGGCCTAAACACCGGGGTGCCCCGCTTCTCCGATCCCTCTGACCCGTCTGCCGCCTACATGCAGATGCAGGCGACCGTCGTTGCAATTATATCAATCTGAGCTGATGCGGCCATGTCATTGGTACGAAAATAGGCTGCTCATCCTGAGCCTGTCGAAGGGCGAGCGGACTCATACTGTTCATGGTTCGACTGGCTCACCACGAACGGATAAGCAATTTTCATCCTCGGTGGTGTCGATGGCAACATGTACGATTCTGAGGTGTGGAGCGACTAAGAATCTCGTTATCGGGTCAGATTCTTCGCCCCGACACATCGGGACTCAGGACGACATGTTGCTATCGCTTCGAGAGTACACGCCCAAGCACTCGAGAAACCTTAAAACCTCAGCTCCAGGGTCGTGACCCGGCCACTTTGCAGGTCCGCGACCCTGATTGCATGGTTGTTGGTGTCCGTTATGTAAAGCTTTCCACCGGCGACGGCCAGGCCCTCGGGCTCGTGGAAGCGGGCCTCGGACCCGATGCCGTCCTGCAAGCCGTGCTCGACACTGCCCAGGAAACTCGTCACGCCCCGGGTCTTGGGGTCGAGGCGCTTGATCTTGTTGTTGTAGGTATCGGCCAGGTAAAGGACTCCATCGTGATAGCAGAGGCCCTGGACGTGCTGCAACCGGGCGTCGGGGCCCGAGCCATCCACGTCGCCGAAGTCGAACAGGCCTGTGCCCACCAGGGTAACGACCCGTCCGCTACCATCCAGGTCCGCCGTGCGAATGGCACTGGTCTCACTATCGGCAAAGAAGAGGACACGGCCATCGGTGGCGATGCCGTTGGGCTGGGCCAGCATAGCGTCGGCCAGGGGGCCGTCGGAGATCCCCTCCCTGCCGCTTCCTGCGTAAGGCCTCACCTCTCCGGCCGCCAGGTCCAGGGCCCAGAGCTGGTGGAAACCGGCCATAGCTATATACAACGTCCCGTTATGTAAAGCCAGGTCCCACGGGGAGTTCAGCGCCACCGAGTCCGCCTTTCCCCCACCGTGAAAACCCCGGGCCTGCGCCCCTGTGCCGGCTATGGTCTCCACCTCTTTGCTGACCAGGTCCGCCTTGCGGATGACGTGGTTCTCCGCATCGGCGATGTAGAGAACGCCGTCTCCCAGGGCCAGTCCGTGGGGATGGTCGAACAGGGCCGAAGCGAAGGTCCCGTCCCGGAGCCCGGCCCCTCCTTCCCCTATCACCTCCAGGACCTTCCCTTCAAGGGACGACACCACCACCCGGTTGTGGCTGGAGTCGGAGATGAAGATTCGATCAGAAGAAGGGTCGGCGATGATCTTGCTGGGGAAGGAGAGTACCGCCCCCTCCTCTCTCCGTCCACCGATACCGG
>JADFJI010000284.1 GCA_022566235.1 Chloroflexota bacterium | reverse complement strand
CATGAGCTTCGAGCCCTCGGCCAGCTCGTCCCCGATGCCTTCCCGGTAGCTTGTCTTTTCCACCAGGGCCACCAGGGCCTCGCCGCTGCCGAAATTGATCTCCATACCGGCCTCTTCCTTAGAGATGAGGCCCTTTTCATAGAGCTCCATGGCGGCGGAAATGGTGGCTCCCATGGATATGGTGTCGACTCCCAGGTCGTTGCACAGCCAACTGGCCTTGATGAGAGCGTCCAGGTCCCCCACGCCACACTCGGCGCCCAGAGCCCAGGCCGTCTCGTACTCGGGCCCCTCGGCGGCCATCTTCCAGTTTCTGGGGTGGGTGGTCACCATAAACTTCTCGGCAGCATCGCCGGGCAGGTGGGTGACACGGCCGCAGGCGATGGTACAGCTGAAACAGGCCTTGTTAGTCAGCAGGCGGTCATTGGTCACCGCCTCCCCATTTATGTTCTCCTCGCCCTCAAACTGGGTCTCCTGGTGGTTCCTGGTGGGGAGGCCACCGGTCTCGTTGATGATGCCCATGATCTCCAGGGTGCCGTACTTCTGCATGCCCTCAATCCCGGCATTGTCTGGCCCCAGTTTGCTCCTCTGCTCCCAGATGGCCTTCATCATGGCCATAGGTGAGGCCACGGCGACCCCACCTGTGCCCCGCACAGCCACCGCCTTGATCTTTTTGGCGCCCATAACGGCCCCCACCCCGGACCTTCCGGCGGCTCGGTGCAGGTCGTTCATTATGGAGGCGAACCGGACCAGGTTCTCACCCGCGGGGCCGATGCTGGCGATCACGCAATCGGGCACGCCAGTGTCGTTCCTAATCCACTCCTCGGTCTCCCAAACGGTCCTGCCCCACAGGTCTCTGGCAGAAACCAACTGGACGTCGTCGTCGTAAATCCAGAGGTATACAGGCTCCGGCGACTGGCCTTCCAGGATGACCATATCGTAGCCGGCGAACTTGAGCTCAGGGCCCCAGTGCCCCCCGGAGTTGGAGCCGGTGACAGCCCCTGTCAGGGGTCCCTTGGTTACCACTGCATAACGGGAGGAGGTGGAGGCCCCGGTCCCCGTCAGGGGGCCGGTGGAAAGAATCAGCTTGTTTTCGGGGCTGAAGGGATCGACCGCAGGGTCCATCTCTTCGTACAGATATCTGGTGGCCAGGCCCCTGGTGCCCACGTAGTCCCTGGCCCACTCCATGTTCAGATCTTCTTTGGTGATAACTCCCCGGGTGAGGTCTACTCGAAGGATTTTGCCAGTCCAGCCGTTCATCTAGCCTCCCTCTCCTTTCCTTCTACGACACTACCCGTTTCTACCAGGGCCATCTGAGACCGATGGCAACGCAAATTTATAACACCCCCGCCGCCTACGCTGGGTAGGTGGCGCGATGTACGGTCCTGCCATCTCCCCCTAAACGATGCCTAGCTCAGCGAGCTTCTCGGCCGAGGGTACGCCGTCGGAGCTCCAACCCCTGGCTTCATAGTACTCAGGGAGCATCACATCCAGACGGCTTACCCTACCCTCCGCAGGACCCGCAGCAATAGCCGTTTTGAGCAATCTCTTGGGAAGCGTATCGTCGGCTCCTGTGATGCCTGCCTTCAGGTTCCAGACCCGCTCCAGGTTGTGGATTCGCTCACCTATCTTCAGCAGGTCATCCATGGAGTAGTCGATGCCGGTGGCCGCGTTCAGTTCCGGCTGGATGTCGTCGAGGCCGATGCCGAAGGTGAGAAACTGGCACAGGCCCGACGCGTCGATGGTGGACACTACATCCTGGAACAGCTTTGTGAGGCCGGCCTTACCCTCAGTTGCCGCCGGATCGGCCTTCTCCGGTATGCCGAAGACCTCCGCAGCTATGGTGTACGCCTTCAGGTGGCAAGCACCCCGGTTGGATGTGGCGTAGCCCAGGCCGATACCCTGGAATGTGCGGGCATCGTATGCTGCCACCTCCTGCCCCTTGACCCCCATGAACAGGTCCGGATGGCCGAACTTCTCCGTCATCCTCTTGGACCCCTGGGCCAGTTCGTTACCGAATCCCTCCCGGTATGCGGTCTTCTCGGCCATGCCCACCAGGGCCTCGGCATTGCCGAAGTCCAGGGGCATCCCCGTCTGCTCCTGGGTAACTACTCCCTTCTCGTACAGCTCCATAGCGGCGGCAAGGGTGCCGCCGAAGGATATAGGGTCCATGCCCAGGTCATTGCAGAGCCAGTTAGCCTTAATCAGGGCGTCCAGGTCGCTTATACCACAGTCGGCCCCCATGGCCCATCCGGCTTCGTACTCAGGGCCCTCGCCCGACATCTTCCAGTTGCGGGGGTGGGTGGTGACCATGTACTTGTCAGCGGCGTCACCGGGCAAGTGGGTTACCCGGCCACAGGCGATGGTGCAGGCAAAACAGGCCTTAGGTCCGGTGAGGCGGGTATCGGTCATACGCTCGCCGCTTATCCCTTCGACATCGGCGAACTGGGACTGCTGGTGATTATTGGTAGGCAGTCCCCCGTGCTCGTTTATCGGGTTGAATAAGATGGGGGTGCCGTACACCCGGAGCCCCTCTCCGGTGATCGGAGATTCCTTTAGCTTCTTCTTGGCCGCCCAGGTGGCCTGCATCATAGCCCTGGGGGAAGCCACGGCCACGCCGCCGGTGCCCCTGACCGCGATGGCTTTAAGGTTTTTGGAGCCCATGACGGCCCCCACACCGTTCCGCCCGGCGGCCCGGTGCTTGTCATTCATGATCGATGCGAAGAGGACCAGGTTCTCTCCGGCGGGGCCGATGCACGAAACGATGGCATCCTGGACCCCTGTCTCGGCCCTGATGGTGTCTTCGGTCTCCCAGACGCCCTTGCCCCACAGATGCTGTGCCGGGACTAGCTGGACATCGTCGTCGTATATCCACAGGTAGCAGGGCGAAGAAGCCTTGCCGGTGAAGATGATCATGTCGTATCCGGCACATTTAAGCTCGGGGCCCCAGTGGCCACCTGCGTTGGATGTGGTGATGGTGCCGGTGAGTGGGCTCTTGGTTATCACCATATAGCGAGCGCCACAGGAGGCGTTGGTGCCGGTCATGGGGCCCGTGGCGAAGATCATTTCGTTGTCCGGGCTCAGGGCATCAACAGTGGGGTCCAGCTCCTCGTACAGGTATCTGGCCCCCAGGCCTCGACCCCCGATATAGTCGTGGGCCCAATCCTCGTTGACGTCCTCCTTGGTTATGGAGCCTGAACTCAAGTCAACCCGAAGTAGCTTGCCGGTCCACCCATACAGCATGGTCCCCTAGCTCCCTTCTATGGATCGCGCATAGTTGGTGTCTACCTTGTCGCCCCAGGAGCCGATCCAGCCCTCCTCCTCGAACTCGTTGAAGGTGATGGCGTCGGTGGGACAGGCCCGAGCGCAGGCGGGATCACCGCCGCACAGGTCGCACTTGTAGGCCTTCTTGGTATCGGGGTTGAGGAAGACGGTGCCGAAGGGGCAGGCAATGACGCACAGCT
>JADFJI010000283.1 GCA_022566235.1 Chloroflexota bacterium | reverse complement strand
CAAGTGGCCTAAAGGCAGTCCTGGACATGGACACCGTCGGAGGACGCCTCACCGTTCGGGGTCGGAGGGATGGGGACCGATTTCAGCCCCTGGGCATGAAGGGCACCAAGAAGCTTCAAGACTTCCTTGTCGACAGCAAGGTGCCCCGACGGTTAAGGGACCAGACGCCTCTGGTCTGCGCCGGCGGCCGCATCGTGTGGGTGGTGGGGCTGAGAATAGACGAGGCAGCCAAAATAACCGATGAGACCACCCGAGTCCTGGCCCTGGAGTTTCACCAGATCAAACCATAGGGGGGCGCTAGTAGGTTGATGGCATGTGGGGTATGTCCCGACGCTGAGTCGGGACCGGGAGTTTGATCCCGACAAGTCGGGATCAAGTATATTTCTTCCCCCTTCCTGGTCAGCAAGGGGGACAGGGGGATGGTCGTCCCGACTTGTCCCGATACTCGGGACTTGTCGGGATTCAGCACCATGCTAGAGGACTCGCTTCAGGCGGGGATTGTTTGTGATGCCGGGGATCCTGCCACGCTTGGCGATGGGCCGGCCCTCCACTTCGTGGAGATCTGCGGTGAAGTTGATCGGCCGGGCATTAGCGATGTGGCCGCCCACCCCGAAGCTGTCCACCGGGGCGCCTTTCTCCCTGAAGTATCTGATCCTCGTCGGGTCGAGGCCGCCGCTAACCACAATCTTGACCCGCTGAAAGCCCTCCAGGTCCAGGCGGGCCCTGACCTCTTTAACCAGGTCCGCCGTCACCCGGCCCCTTTCGAGCGGGGTATCCAGACGGACCCCCTCCAACCTGTCGCCCAGGGCTTTGGCCACCCGCAGGCTCTCCTCGGCTTCGTCCTTGAAGGTGTCCACCAGCACATACCTGGGCACCTCCGGAGGTATGTGTCTATCGAAGGCCTCGGCTGCCGTGACGGTATCGCCCATGGCCAGGATCAGTGCGTGGGGGATGGTGCCCGAGGGAGGCAGGCCCCACATCCTGGCCCCGTCTATCGAGGCGCACCCCTGGCACCCACCCAGGATGGCGGCGTACTCCATACGCCCAGATACCATGGGATGCACGTGCCGGGCCCCGAAGCTTATGACCGGTATCTCTCCGGCAGCCTCTACACACTCTCTGGCCGCTGTGGCCCACCCGGTGCAATGGGACAGGATTCCCAGGAGAGGGGTCTCATAGAGCCCGTAGGCAGAGTAGGGGCCATGGATTCTGAGGACTACCTCCTTCTCTTCGATGGCATCGCCCTCTTCCAGGGCAAACACCTCTCTGCCATGGGCTGGGACCACCTGCTCTATGAGCTGAAGGGCTTCCTGTATACCGCAGAGCAGGCCCCCCCTGCTGGTGAAGAACTCTATCGTGGAGAGGGGGCTCAGCCCTTCCTTGTCCAGTATCTCCTTTGCCCGGCGGAAGTAGACATCGGTGGTCTCCCCCGAGATGACCCATTCCGGGATGTTGAACTTCAGCTTGGTGGGTTGGGCTGCCGGAGAACGTTGGCTATCAGATGAAATGGCGGCACTCCTTCTTTCGATGTTCTTAGACGGCGGCCTCGGGCTGCACGACCCTGGCCCCCAGAATCCGCTCGATGTGGTCCAGGGCAAAGCGATGGCCTTCTTCCGAGAAGGTGGCGACACAGTCAGCGGGCACCTCCACCGGGTAGTCCCGGTTCCGGGCGTCGGCCACTGTGTGCATAACGCAGACATCGGTGCAGACCCCACACACGATCACCCTATCGGGGGCGAGCATCTTGAGCCGCTCCTCCAGGTCTGTGTTGAAGAATCCGCTGTACCGCTGCTTGGTCACCACATCGCCGGGGACGCCGGCCAGCTCGGGAATGATCTCGGCCTCACCGGTCCCCTTGACGCAGTGGCGCGGGAACATCTGGAACTCCAAGTCGTCGGGTTCGTGATTGTCGCAGATGAATATGACCTTTGACCCCAACCCGACCTCCGACTCCAACAGACGCCGCACGTTGGGTATGATGCGCCGGGCCGACTCCCCTGCATACAGAGGATTGCCCTCTTCGCAAAACCCCCGCAGCATGTCTATCACCAGCACCACATTGGGCATAACTCCACCTCCTGAACTGGTCCCATCCTGTCACTACAGGGAATGTTACTATTCGTTGGACACATCTTCAAGGACTCATTACTCCAGCGCCTAGGGCTTGCCCCTTTCCTAATGAGCTGATCCCCCCACCCTTCGACAGGCTCCCTTCGACGGACTCAGGACAGGCAAGGTGAGCGGTGTGACAGCATCCGCTCGTGGTGAGCTTGCCTGCCCTGAGCAAGGCCGAAGGGTCGAACCATTGGCGGATGCTGTTGCAGCCATTAAAGAGCGGGCTCCTGTTAGTCGATCAATTGGGGCCTGGGTATGCCACCGAACCTGAGCCGGAGTAATCCTTTCACATCCTCATAGGCGGTCCCCATTACCTTTACACGGGTGTCGGGGTCGTCCACCCAGTGGACCGGCACGTCCTTTATTCGATAGCCGTTCTTCTCGGCGATGATCAGCAGCTCGGTATCGAAGAACCAGGCTTTGTCCTTGATTAGGGGGACCAGCTCCCGGGTCACCCTCTGGCTAACGGCCTTGAACCCGCACTGGGCATCGGAGAAGCGGGTCAGGAACATCAGTTTAATGAGGAGGTTGTAGCAGCGGGATGTGATCTCCCGCTTCAAGGTGCGGCGCTCCACCCGAGACGCCTTGAGAAGCCGGGACCCGACGGCCACCCCGTACCCTTCCTCGATGGCCCCGACCAGGGGAAGCAGCGCCTCCAGCCGGGTGGAGAGGTCCACGTCCATGTAGCAAATAACGTCGGCCTCGCTCTCGGTCCAGGTCTTGTATAAGGCCCGGCCCCGACCTTTCCGGTCCAGGTGGACGCAGGCGACGCCGGAGTTATTCTCGGAAAGGCCCCGGGCCACGGAGAGGGTGCCATCGGTGGAGCCGTTGTCGGCGATGACGATACGCCACTCATAGGAAGACATCTGGCCGGAGAGAAAGCCTGATAGGGTCTCGATGCACAGGGGCAGGGCCTGCTCCTCGTTGTACACCGGTATGATTATGTCAAGTGAGGTCATTTTTCAGACGTCTTTACAGGATTTAGGAGTTCATAAATTTCAGCGATTAGAAGATATGTATAAAGCACTACTCGTTTAGCTTCTTCATGAGTTGTTCTTGGGTCATGTCTGCGGGCAGCAACATATTTTTGGAGCTTTGCCAGCAGATCGCGTAGCTCCTTTGAGTCTCCGTTTGCACGAATAACCTGGTCTAACCGGTCTACATATTTATTTCTTGGTGGTGGATTTTCTTTGAGCCTGTCGGCGTATTCTTCCTTCCAGATTATGTCTGCGAAGGCCTCTAGAGCATCGTCACACCTATGAGCAACAGCAGACCAATTATCTTCTGGCTGGTCAACCCATATTTCCTCATAAGCTTGCTTTAGATGGGAGACCACTTCGGGGTGCTCCGTGCTGA
>JADFJI010000282.1 GCA_022566235.1 Chloroflexota bacterium | reverse complement strand
CGGCCAGGGCCTGGATTGTGACCCGAACGATGTTGTTTTCCGGTTGCTGGGCCGTCAGGCTGGCCCCGGCTGTCTGGGTGTGGAACCTCACCATCCAGGACCGGGGGTTCTTAGCCTTGAACCGGTCCCTCATAACCTTCGCCCAGACCTTGCGGGCGGCGCGGAATTTGGCCACTTCCTCCAGCAGGTTGTTCTGGCTGACGAAGAAGAAGGAGAGCCTGCCCCCAATCCTGTCCACGTCCAGCCCGGCGTCCACCGCCGCCTGCACATAGGCGATGGCATTGGCGAAGGTGAAGGCCAGCTCCTGAACGGCGGTGCACCCGGCCTCACGCATGTGGTACCCGCTGATGCTTATGGTGTTCCAGGAGGGGAGGTTCTCGACGCAGTATTTGAACAGGTCTGTTATCAGCCGCATGGAGGGCCTGGGGGGATATATGTAGGTGCCCCGAGCTATATACTCCTTAAGGATATCGTTTTGGACGGTGCCGCCCAGTTTGCTCAGGTCCGCCCCCTGCTTCTTTGCCAGGGCGATGTAGAGGGCCAGCAGAATTGAGGCGGTGGCGTTGATGGTCATGGAGGTGGTCACCTTCTCCAGAGGGATGCCGTCGAAGAGGGTTTCCATGTCTCCCAGGGTGTCGATTGGGACCCCCACCTTACCCACTTCGCCCCGGGCCATCGGATGGTCCGAGTCGTACCCCATCTGCGTGGGAAGGTCGAAGGCGACGCTCAGGCCCGTCTGCCCCTGCTCCAGAAGATATCGGTAGCGCCGGTTCGACTCCTCGGCCGAGCCGAACCCCGCGTACTGGCGCATCGTCCACAGTCGGCCCCTGTACCCCGTGGGATGGATCCCACGGGTGAACGGGTACTCGCCGGGCATCCCCACCTCTTCCCCATAGTCCTGGTCCGAGATGTCCAGGGGCGTGTATACCTGGCGGACGGGAATGCCCGAGGTGGTGGTGAAGAGCCCTTCCCTTTCCTTGACCTTGCTGGCCTTCTCCTGCCATCTCTCTCGACGTTGGCGGATTTTCTGCGCTTCTGCCTGCTTCAACATCTATCCCTCTCCCATCCAGGTCGGGGAATTGGTATTCAGTCTGTTATATACACCCTTTAATGCGATGTTAACCCCACGGGCCACACCCGGCTATATTAGCACCCTATCATCTTTGAGGCGCACTATTTGATCCAGGGGTAGCTATCTTCAAGAAGTATCTCTTGGGTGAAGGCACGTGAACTGGGGACGGGCTGCAGCGATGACCTTAGAGGCGGCATCTTAGCTATGCTATGTTCAACACCTCGGCCTCTCCGAAGGTTTCCCGCAGTGCGTTGGTGGTCTCGCCAAGGGTGGCGTACTCCCGGACGGCGGCCAGAATATACGGCATCAGGTTCTCCGTGCCCAGGGCGGCGCGCTTCAGCTCCTCCAGCGTTTCCGACACCCTGGCATTATCACGTTCACTCCGTACTCGGCTCAGCCGCTTCAAGTGGAGTCGTTCGCCCTCGGCGTCCATCTTCAAGATGGGTATCGCCAGTCCCTTATCCTCAGCGTAGCCGTTGAGCCCCACCTTGATGCGCTGGTCCTGCTCCAGCTCCCGCTGATACCGATAAGCGGCATCGGCGATCTCCCTCTGGAAGAAGCCCCGTTTGATGGCCTCTGTCACCCCACCCTGCTCCTTGATCTCCTTGAAATAGTCGTAGGCTTGGGACTCCAGCTCGTTGGTCAGGGACTCCAGGTAGTAGCTGCCCCCCAGGGCATCGACCACGTCTGCCAGGCCGCTTTCGTGAGCGATGATCTGCTGGGTGCGCAGGGCGATGAGGGCCGCCTTCTCCGAGGGGAGGGCGTGGACCTCGTCCATGGAGTTGGTGTGCAGGGACTGGACCCCTCCCAGGACGGCGGCCAGGGCCTGAATGGTGACCCGGGCGATGTTGTTCTCTGGCTGCTGGGCCGTCAGGCTCACCCCGGCGGTCTGGGCGTGGGTCCTCAGCCACAGGGAGCGCTCGTTCTTGGCCCCGTATCGCTCTTTCATCTCCCTGGCCCAGATCCTTCTGGCGGCCCGGAACTTGGCGATCTCCTCGAAGAAATCGTCGTGGATGTTGAAGAAGAAGCTGAGACGGGGTGCGAAATCGTCGATGTCCAGGCCCCGGGCCAGGGCCTCATCTACATAGGCGAACCCGTTGGCCAGGGTGAAGGCCAGCTCCTGCGCCGCGGTGGAACCGGCCTCCCTGATGTGATATCCACTGATGCTGACCGGATTCCAGCGGGGCATGTGTTTGGTAGCGAACTCTATGGTGTCCGTCACCAGCCGCATCGAGGGCTCGATGGGGAAAAGGTACTCGTTCTGGGCGGTGTACTCCTTCAGGATATCGTTCTGGAGGGTGCCCCCCAGCTTGTCCATGGACACCCCACGCTTCTCCGCCGCGGCTATGAACATGGCCCAGATGATGGCGGCGGGGCCGTTGATGGTCATGGAGGTGGTGATCTGCTCGATGGGCAGGCCGTCCAACAGGACCTCCATGTCGGCCAGAGAGGACACGGCTACACCACACTTTCCGAACTCTCCAGCGGCCAGGGAATCATCGTGGTCGTACCCCATCAGGGTCGGCATGTCGAAGGCGATGCTGAGGCCCGTCTCCCCCTGGCCCAGCAGGTACTTGAACCGGGCGTTGGTCTCCTCGGCGGTGCCGTAGCCCGCGAACATGCGCATGGTCCAGAGCCGGCCCCTGTGGCCCGTGGGATGGATGCCCCGCAGATAAGGGTATTCCCCGGGCATGCCCATGTCGAGAATATAGTCGGTATCGTAGAGCTCCAGGGGAGTGTAAAGGGGCTCCAGTGGGATTCCGGAGATCGTGGTAAAGAGGGCGTCCCGCTTCCTGGCCGCCTGGTATTTTCCCTTCCACTCAGACGTCTGCCGGTTGATCTCCCCGGCATCTGAGGGATTTGACAAAACCACCTCCTGGCCCCGTATCCCCGACTGTGAGTAGCTGTCCTCTTAGTTGACCGAAGGCAGGGCACGTGCCTCGGGGGTTGAGTATCCGCAAGGGATACCTTAACATATGTGTAGGCCATCGGGAAGCTAACCCTTCCTGTTGGCTAGGAAACGCAGGTGCTTATCCCATCTGCGTTTCTGTTTTATCTACCTATTAGTAATATACTATAAGTAACTTGCCTTGTCAACCCCTTAGGTATATACTGTAGCTAATATACCGTTGGGGGGTTCCGATGGCGAGAATCAAGCTGGCTGGCTACCGATGTGAGCGGTGCCGACATGAATGGGTTCCAAGGGTAGCCACAAAGGAACCTATGGTATGTCCAAAGTGCAAGAGCCCCTATTGGAACACCCCTAGGCAAAGGTGAACTCAATGGTGCTGGACGACGCTGGTTTGAGCAGATTTGCGCTGGGTGTCTTGATGGCCACGGGAGTATACCTAGCGGTCATGGTGTCAGCGCTCCTCTTTTGGCTCAGCCGACTAAGAGTTGACGAACGCGAGGCACTTA
>JADFJI010000012.1 GCA_022566235.1 Chloroflexota bacterium | reverse complement strand
GATACCTGGTATGCCAGCACCTGTCGGCAGTGCTCTGCCGGCTGCGGAAATATCGTCAGGGTGATGGAGGGCCGGGCCAAAAAGATCGAGGGCAACCCCAATCACCCCATCAGCCGGGGCAAGCTTTGCGTTAGGGGCCAGGCAGGGCTTCAGGGCCTGTACCACCCCGACCGGATCCAGGGACCGTTGCGTCGGGTGGGGGAGAGGGGCACCGGCGCCTTCGAAAGCTTGACCTGGGAGGCTGCCGAGGCCGATCTGGCACAGAGGTTGCAAAAAACCTCTTCATCCAGAGTGTTGCTGGCCACCGAGCCTCTCAGAGGCAGGCTGGCCCTGGTGGTGAAACGGTTCGTGGATGCCTCGGGGATCCGGTACGCCTCCTTTGATCCTATGGAAAGGTCCACTAACCTAAAAGCCGCCATGGAGCAGCTTTTCGGGCAGAGTAGCCTCCCAGAGTTCGACCTGGAAAACACCCGCTTCCTCATGGGTTTCGGAGTCGACTTGCTGGAGACCTGGCTCTCAACGGTGAGGTACAACCGAGGCTATGGCGAGTTCCGCCAAGGTGACCGGGACCGGGGCACCTTCGTCCAGGCGGAGAGTCGGTTCTCCATGACGGCAGCCAATGCCGATGAATGGGTGCATGTGAAACCAGGGATGGAGGGCATTCTAGCCCTGAGCATGGCCTACGTCATCATCAACGAGGGCCTGGGCGATACAGGAGCGGCTGACGCCATGACCGGCGGCAGGGGCATCGAAGCCCTGGCCAGCTTCGCCCCCAACAAGGTAGCCGCACAGACCGGCGTTTCAGAGGAGCGGGTCATCCACCTGGCAAGAAGGTTCGCCCAAGAGCAGCCAAGCCTGGCCATCGGGGGCAACTCCGCCGGGGCCCACACCAACGGCCTTTTCAATCTGACAGCCATCTATTCCCTCAACGTTTTAGTAGGCAGCGTCGGAGTCCGAGGCGGCCTATTCTTCAACCCGGAACCCCTATCGCCGGGGTCTGGAAACAGCCCGGACAAAGCTACCTTCGCGGACTGGCAGAGAATAGCCGGATCCAGTAGTGATTTCGACATTCTCATGTTCAGGGACGCCAACCCTATGCATGGCCTGCCCAGGGCCCTGGGCTTCCAGGACTACTTGCAGAATGGGCCATTTATCGTCAGTTTCTCCAGTTTCATGGACGACACCACCGCCCAGGCCGACCTGATTCTCCCCGACCACACATACCTGGAATCGTGGGGTGACGATGTCCCCGATCCTGGACCCGGCTACGAGATGGTCACCATTCAGCAGCCGACGGTTAATCCCTTCTTCAGGACCCGGGCCTTCGGGGACGTTCTGATAAACCTGGCCAATCGCCTGGGCGGTGACGTGGCCTCAGCGCTGCCCTGGAGCAGTTTCAAAGAGGCGGTCCGAGACAGCGCTCGAGAGCTCCATACCCTGGGGCGGGGCAACCTGCGCGCCGGCGACTTCGAGACCTTTTGGAACGGCCTGCTCCAGAGGGGCGTCTGGTACGACACCGAAGCGAAACCCAAAAGCAAGGCCACTCCCCAGCCCTTGCCTACGGAGCCAAACTTTCCGGTATTTGAGAACGCCCCCCACGAGGAAAGCTTTAACCTGGTACTATATCAATCCAACTCCATGATCGATGGCCGGCTGGCCAACCTGCCATGGCTACAGGCAAGTCCCGATCCGATGACCACGGTAGTCTGGGACACCTGGGCCGATATCAGCTTGGAGGACGCTCGCAGACTGAAGATCAAAACCAATGACATCGTGGAGATCCGGTCCCTGTACGGAGCAATCGAGGTGCCGGCATACGTGAGCCGAGGCGCCCCACCTGGAACGGTGAGCGTTCCCGTAGGTCAGGGACACACCGGGTTCGGCAGATACGCCGAGAATCGCGGTGCCAATCCCATCTCAATTCTGGCACCTCTCACCGATCCCAACACCGGCGCCCTGGCCTGGAACGCCACCAGGGTAAAGGTTACCAAGACAAAAAAGGAACGGACACTTCCCAAATTCGAGGGAAGCGTCGAGTCACTGCCCGCCCCGACAACCGAGGTGATACAGGTGGTACGCAAAGGCTAATATCTCGTATAGACTCGGCCAAGGAGGCCTCAATTGAGCGAGAAAAACGAATTTAAGTGGGGAATGGTGGTGGATACCGATAGGTGCACCGGCTGCCAGGCCTGTGTCATCGCCTGCCAGGCGGAGAACAACGTTTCCCTCAACACAGAGGACCGGTTTCACCAGCGGCGCGCCATAGAATGGATACGGATCGAGCGATATTGGGAAGGGGAATACCCCAATGTAAAAGCCAAGTTTCTTCCGGTCCTGTGTCAGCACTGTGAAAATGCCCCCTGTGAGCCCGTCTGTCCCGTGTTCGCCACTTACCACAACAACGAAGGCCTCAACGTGCAGGTCTACAACAGGTGCGTCGGGACCCGGTACTGCGCCAACAACGATCCGTACCAGGTACGCTTCTTCAACTTCTGGGAGCCCCAATGGCCCAAGACCCTGGAGAACCAGCTCAACCCTGATGTGACGGTCCGCACCCGGGGCATTATGGAGAAATGCACCTTCTGCGTGCAGCGGATTAGCCGCAAGCAACGGGAGCTGAAGAATGAAGGTCGGGACCTGGTGGACGGTGAGCTGAAGCCCGCGTGCGTTCAGACCTGCCCCACCGATGCCCTGGTCTTCGGCAACCTGAAGGACCCCAAAAGCAAGGTTGCCAAAATGGCTAAAGGCTCCCGGCACTATAGGCTGCTGGAATCTCTGGGAACGGAACCCAACGTGATCTACCTGAAGAAGGTGGAGGAGAATGTCTAGAGTCCGCCAACAGGAGCTCCACTCGCTGCTGGAGTTGCCGCGCCCCACATCCCAGGAGATAAACGACGATATCCTGGGCCCGACGGTGACGATTGGGCCTCAGTTCAAGACGGCCGTTGGCGGGCTGGGAATTATCGTCGCCCTCGGAGTGGCAGGCTTCATCCTGAAGGCCGCCGACGGGTTCGACGATCGGACCAACTGGGGTTATTACGCCGCAGTATTCGCCTTCCTGTTCACCACCTGCCAGGGCGCTCTGCTGGTCTCCATAACCATGAGGATGGCAAAGACCCACTGGCGCAGGCCCCTGGCCCGGGTTTCGGAGCTTTTCGCAATAGTTGGTTTCTTCAACCTCCTGGTATTTCTGCCCCTGCTGTGGACCATCCCGATTGCCGATGAGAGGCAAAGCATCTGGTTCGAATGGCCCTGGGGCGCACCCAGGGTGATGGACGCCCTGGCCATGATCTTCCTGGTGATCAACGGCCTGGCCCTCCTGTGGGCCTCCTCCATTCCAGACCTGGCGCTGTACGGCAAAAGGTACGGCGGCACCCGGGGGGCGATAGCGAGGTTCCTCTCCACAGGATGGAATGGGACTCCTATCCAGTGGAAGATATTGAAAGCGGGTCAGGGTATATTGGGTGGATTGTACTGGGTCTTCCTAATCGGCGTGCACTTCATGCTCTCCTCTGATTTCGCCATGTCCATGGTGCCGGGCTGGGTCGACGCCATATTCCCGGCCTTCCAGGCCCTGTCGGGGTTGCAGAGCGCAGTGGCCACAACGATGGTTGCCCTTTACCTGGTCCGGCGCTTCGGCAGGCACGATCAGTACATCTATATGGAACCGTTCTGGGCCCTGAGCAAAATACTCTTAGGCCTGACCCTGCTGTGGTTCTATTTCTGGTTCGCAGGATTCATCACCTTCTGGTACGGGCGAAAGCCCATCGAAATTAACGTGCTGCAGCTCCTTATGATCGGGCCTTACAGGGTGGCCTTCTACCTCGCCATATTCCTCACCTTCGTGGTACCCTTCTTGATCCTAATGTGGAACTGGGTTCGCAGGACCCCCGGAGGGCCGACGCTGGCCTCCGCCGTCATCCTGGTCGGCACCTTCATGGACAAGATCCGTCTCTACGTTGGCGCCTATTCATTCACTGATCAGGAGCTAACCGATGCGTTCCATCACGAGTCGGCTTTCGTGGATGAAGTGCTGCCGGCCACCGGCCCCCTAATACCCAGCTTCTTCCAGACCAACTGGCCCGACGGGTCGGATATTCTGGTGATCGCAGGGGGGTTGGCCATGCCCTTCTTCATCTACCTGCTTGCCACCAAGTTCATACCCGTGATCTCTATCTGGGAGACAAAAGAGGGCTACCTGCTCAGCGGCGTCAAGACGGTACTGCGCAGGCGCTACCTGGTGCTGGCCAAACCGGACTGATGTACCTTAACGTGGCAAGACGTCTAATCGGAGAGTAAGAGATGCAAGAAAGAGTCCACCTGACCGATAAGCAGATCAATGATGACCTGCTTATCGGTGTAGAGACCCATCCAAGGTGGTGGTTCATCGCCGTCGGCTTCCTGGCGATAATGGTGGCGACGGCGGGAGGCGCTTTCGGGTACATGATCAACCAGGGGTTAGGGGTGACCGGCCTCAACCGCCCCGTTATGTGGGGCTTCTTCATCACCAACTTCGTCTTCTGGGTGGGCATCAGTCATGCCGGGGTTATGATCTCCTCCATTCTGCGCCTCAGCCAGGCAGAGTGGCGTCGGCCCGTGACCAGGGCGGCGGAGGTCCTTACCATAGTCGCCCTGATGACGGCCATGCTCTTTCCGCTGATGCACACCGGGCGTCCCTGGAGAATCATGTACTGGGTATTCCCCTACGACTTCGCCCGCGGCATCTGGCCCAATATACGCTCGCCACTGGTGTGGGACCCCAGCGCCATCTTCACCTACCTCATCAGTGCCAGCCTCTTCGTGTTCGTCGCCCTGATACCGGACCTGGCGGTGCTGAGGGATAGGAGCACTGGCCCCCGCAAGCAGATATATGGAGTCCTGTCCCTGGGCTGGCGGGGCACTCCCAGGCAGTGGAGGCTCCAGGCCATAGCCGGCATCCTTCTTTCGGCCCTGATCCTTCCGGTGTTCGTATCGGTCCACAGCATCGTGTCCTGGGACTTCGGCATGACCATGGCGGTCTCAAGCTGGCACTCCACCATCATGGCCCCCTACTTCGTCATTGGGGCAGTCCACTCCGGGGTCTCGGCGGTAGTGACTGTGATGATCTTGCTGCGGTGGGCCTTTAAGTGGGAGAAGTACATTCGCCCAGAGCATCTGGATGGCCTGGGCAAGCTGCTGGTGGTGGTGGGCACAACCTGGTTCTATTTCTTCATTTTGGAGTTCCTGTTCGGTCTGTACAGCCAGGAGGCCGCCGAGGTGTCGTTGCGAAACCTTCTAATTTACCAGTGGCCCTGGAACTTCATGTTCTTCATATTCCTAGCCACCGCTTTCTTCATACCGATCCCCATGTGGCTCTTCAGGGGCGTGCGGCGCAGCGTAATACTGATGCTCCTCACCTCCATACTGGTAAACATCGGGATGTGGCTGGAGAGGTTCCTGATCATAGTCCCGGGCCTGACCCGCAAGGCGGACTTCACCTTCGTCTGGGGCACATACCGGCCCAGCATCATAGAGATAATCCTGGTAGCGGCGTCCTTTGCCTTCGTTACGTTGATGATACTGTTATTCTCCAAGGTGTTCCCTTTGATACCCCTTTTCGACCAGAAGGAAGGAAAGGTGTTGGAAGCCACAACCAGAATCGGGCGGCGGGACGTGCCGTCCATCGTGCGAGAGGAATAAAGTGGGATCATGACTACATTCATACCTAAACGCAGCCTGCTTGGACTCTTTTCTACAGCGGATGGCGCTGCCGACGCGGTAGAGGGCCTTCAGGACCAGGACTTCGACGACAAGGACTTCGAGATAATGTCGGGAACGCCCTACCCAGAAGGGGCTTTCGGCGAGAAGACAACCAACCACAGGTTGTACGTCTTCCCATTCATCGGCGCCGCCCTCGGCTTCGCCGTGGCGATCCTGCTGACCACCGCCACCCAGGTGTCCTACCCCCTGGTAACTGGAGGAAAGCCTATCCTCTCAATACCCCCCATGGCCATCATCACCTACGAAGGGACCATGCTGGGAGCCATCATCTTCACGGTGTTGGGCATCATCTTCGAATCCCGCCTGCCCCGGCCCAAGCTGGGCCTGTACGATGAGCGAATAACTGCGGGATATGTCGGCATCCTGGTAACCACTACCGAGGATAGGTTCAAGACCGCCAAGGAGATCCTCACGAAGGCCGGCGCCGAGGATATCAAGGAAGGGGAACCGGACTGACTATTGAAGCCTCTAACCTCAGGTCTTTGACTAAGGCTTACTGCATCCAGTGATGGGCATCGAGGGCAAATCCACTCGCAGAACAAGGCTCCTATGGCTGGCGTTGCCGGCCATCGTGGGCTTTGTGGCCCTGGCGTGCTCCACCGGGGCATATCCGGTAGATATATTCACCGAGATGCATTATCAGCAGTCCTTTAAGTCCCAGGAGCCTCCTAGACTGTACCCGCCCGAGGGCTCAGCTCCCTTCACCGACGAGTCCTTGGAGCTCCGGCCCAGGGAGCCGAGCCCGGCCGAGGCCCTGGCCATGACGAGTCCATTTACGTATCCGAGCACAACCGAGACCTTGGAGCATGGCAAGCAGATCTTTATCAGGAATTGCTCCATGTGCCACGGACTGGAGGGCCGCAGCGATACCTTTATCTCCGTGACTTTCACTTCTCTGGATGTCACGCCGCCTGCGGATTTCGCCACCGCCCCGTCTATTACCCAGACAGCCGCCGATGGGACAGGGGATGGCCTGGCCTTCGGAGTCATCACCAATGGCCTCGGGAACATGCCTACTTTCCGCAACCTGCTCACCTACGAGGATCGCTGGACCGTCATCCACTACCTCCGCTTCCTGTCAGAGCAGGCCAATCAGTAGCCGGCTATAATGTTGCTGCAGGGATGGAGTGGGGGTTAAGCCGATGCTACACCTGAGGCCTGTACCGATTCGAGCCAGAGGTCTTCTCCTTATTCTCTTTGCAGTCTCCCTGGTGGCCTACAGCTGCGCCGCTGATACCCCGACCCCGGAGGAGCGGGCCCAGTCCCTGGACCGGCTCCTCATGTGCCCCGTATGCCCCGCGGAGACCATCGACCAGTCCCAGGCCGATCTGGCGGTCCAGATGCGGTCTCTGGTCCGTGAGAAGCTGCAGTCGGGGGAGAGCGAAGAGGAGATACTGGACTTCTTCGTCGACAGGTACGGCAAAAGCGTCCTGTCGCAACCACCCAGCACGGGGTTCAACCTGGTGGTGTGGGTGGTCCCGCCTATCGCCCTGGTGGGAGGACTAGCCCTGGTCTGGCTGGCGGCCCGACAGCTGGGCCAGAAACGCCAGCCCCATTCCCAAAAGGAAACCCCAGAGGGGAGGCCCGACCTAGAGCCGTATCTCAAGCAGATCGACGAAGAGTTTCTCGCCTTCGAGCGGGCCCGAAACGGTCCCGAGAGAGGCGGGGAGCCGGGCCTACAGGGAGGGAAGGGCTAGCCGTGTCAGAGTTGGGCACACTATCGCTGCTCTTTGCCCTAGTGCTGGCGGTCTACTCGGGCGTCGGCTCCGCCTTGGGGGCGCGCAAAGGCCTGTTAGAGCTTACCACCAGCGCCCGGTATGCCACCTATCTCATCCCCTTGCCCCTGGGAATTGCCGTGCTGGCCCTGGTGGGGGCCTTTGTCTCCCGAGACTTTCAGATCGAATACGTGGCGAAGAATAGCAGCCTGGCTATGGCCAAGGGGTATGCCTGGGTGGCATTCTACGCCGGGAACGAAGGGTCAATCCTCTTCCTCACAGTCGTGTTATCCATAGTTGCCGCCATCGCCATCGCCCTCGCCCCCAGGCTCTCCAGGGCAAGCCTGGCCTACACTACCGCCGTGTTGATGTCGGTGCTGGCCTTCTTCTTATTTATCCTGGTCCTCCTAGCCAATCCCTTCGAGACCTCTGCTGTCGCCCCCGCAGATGGCCGGGGTATGAACCCGCTCCTTACCCATCCCGGCATGTTCATCCATCCACCCATGCTGATGACCGGACTGATAACGGTAACGGTGCCCTTCGCCTTCGCCATGGGTGCATTGTTGGCGGGCAGGACGGGGGACGATTGGGTCGATACCGGGCGCACCTGGGCTCTGATCTCCTGGGGCATTCTGGGAACGGGGCTGCTCCTGGGAGGGTGGTGGGCCTACACCATCCTCGGCTGGGGCGGCTTCTGGGCCTGGGACCCGGTGGAGAACGCCGGCCTCATGCCCTGGCTGGTCTTGACCGCCTTCATCCACTCCATCATGGTCCAGAAACGCAGGGGTATGTTCCGGGTCTGGAACATCGCCCTGATCAACGTAGCCTTCACCTCTGCCCTTCTGGGAATGTTCATCAACCGGGGAGGCCCAACGCCCTCGGTCCACTCCTTCGCGCAGTCGATTCTGGGTTGGGTGTTTCTGGCCTTCATGGCGGTCACCGCCCTCTTCTCCTTCGGACTTATGGTCCACCGTATGCCGGCCCTGAAAAACTCCCAGAGCCTGGAGTCGAAACTGTCACGGGAGACGGCTTTCCTGGTCAATAACGTCCTATTTCTCGCCATGGCCTTCGTTATCATCTGGGGCCAACTCTTCCCGATATTATCTGACATGGTGACGGGCGTCTCCATTACCGTAGGAGAACCGTTCTACAACCGGGTGAACGGCCCCCTGCTCCTGGCGGTGATATTTCTCATGGGAATCGGACCCATGGTCCCGTGGAGGCACGCTTCCCTGGCCCAGCTGCGTAAGGCCCTACTGCTGCCCATCATAGTGGCCCTGGGTCTGGACGTGACGCTGCTGGCGCTGGGGGTGACGAAGGTCTTTCCCCTGATGGCCTTTGGCCTGTGCGCCATGGTGGGCACGGGCATCCTCCGGGAATGGACCCGGGGGACCAGGGCCCGTCACCGAAAGGGAGAGAGCTATCCGTTGGCCTTCGGCAAGCTGGTTGCGGCCAACAGACCCCGATACGGGGGGTACGTGGTACACCTTGCCGTGGTGATGATGGCCCTGGCCATCATTGGCACCTACTTCTTCGATACTCAGCGGGACGTGGTGCTGCAACCTGGAGAGCAGGTGACCGTAGGGGGTTACCAGATCACCTACATCGATGCCCAACAAATCCAGCACCCGGACCACCTCCAGTCGGTGGCCACGATTGTGGTGGAAAGAGACGGCAAGTCCCTGGGCACCTATTCACCCTGGCAGGACTTCTATCCAAGCTTCAGCCTGAGGCCGGCTCGGGCCGCCATCAGGTCCACCCCTATAGAGGACCTCTACATCATCCCCAACGACTTTTTCCAAGATGGCAGCGTAGGCTTCCGCATTCTGATAAACCCCCTGGTGATGTGGATGTGGATCGCCGGGCCGGTCCTGGTCCTGGGAACCGTTATCGCCCTATGGCCCCAGCGGAAGCGGGCCCTCATCCGAGAAGCTATCCCCCAAGTTCTTCGCCCCACCTACGCCCCGGCTGTGGAGTGACCAGGAGGGTACCTTGGTTATCGCCATCGGTATTCTGCTTTCCTTAGTGTGCCTGGTCATCTTGGCCATCCCCTTCCTCAGGCACAGACACTCCCTACAGCCGGTCAACCCACTGGATATGATCGACGAGCTTGCGCGTGGCCGCCAGCAGATCTACCAGGAGCTTATGACCCTGAACGAGGGCCTCCAGTTGGGCAACGTCCCGGAGGCCGAGTTCCAGGCCCTCTCCCTGAACCTGAGAAGGAGAGCGGCCGAGAACCTGTGGTTGCAGCAGCGATGGGAGGAGCGGTTAAGCTCCCTGGACAAAGCAATCGAGGGACAGGTGCTGGCCTTACGCGAGGCCATAAAGGAACGGACCGGCACCGTGACCTGTCCCGAGTGCGATGCTACGGCTCCAGCCACCGAGTCCAGCTGCCCGGTCTGCGGGACGCCCCTGGCACCCCGCCACGCTGTGTTGTCTGGCCGGGGAGAGGTAGGGTGAAAAAATCCTTTCTGCTGCCTGTGTTGGCACTGGTCCTGGGTCTGGGTCTGGGAGTGCTAGTCCTGGGCCCGTCGCAGGCTTCAGCCGACTCTCACGATCTCATCGAAGGACAGGTGACCAACGGCACCCAGGGGGCGTCGGTACCCATCGACCTTGGGGTGATTCTCATCGCCTTTCAGGGCGATGTCTCCATCGACCAGTTCATCACCTTTACGGATTCAGAGGGTGGGTTTAGATTCGGCAATGTGCCCCTGGGCCCAGGCCTCATTTACGTAGTCAGCGTCGAGCACCAGGGGGCTATTTACCAGACCGAGGCATCCCCCGGCCAGGGCGCGCCCACCGGCCTGGAGATATACGAAAGCACCTCTTTGGATGAGGCGATAGTGGTGCTGGACGACACCATAATGCTAACCCGCGGCGAGGATGAGTTCGCCGAACTGCTGGTCCGACAGGTGGTTCGGGTCCGCAACGATGGACAGCGCACCTTCGTCCCCGCCTTTGGAGAAGACGGCCAGGGGGTCATGAGTTTCCTTCGTTTCTCCCTGCCCATCGGGTATCAGGACCTGACCGTGAGAAGCGACCTCCTGGGCGGCCAAATCATACCAATCGATCGGGGGGTGGGTATAACCGCGCCCCTCCCCCCGGGCATACACGCCCTGGTGCTGGCCTATACAGTGCCCTACGAAGGGACAACTCTGGTCTTCGAGCCGTTGTATCCCTTCGGTGCAGAACTGGTCAGGGTACTCATCAGGGAGGACGTGGGAAGGCTCATAGGGTCAGACCTGGTGGAGAAGGCCCCCATTAGCGTGAGCGGCAACGATTTCAAGGTATACGAGATATCGGACATAGCCGCGGAAGATAGGGTAACCCTGGGCTTCGCAGACCTGCCCCAGGCCTCCTGGGCCCAGCGGATGTGGAACGCCATCAACAACGAGTGGGAGCTTATCATGGTGATCCCCGGAGTTACGGCGATTTTGTTGCTGGTCCTGTTGGCCTACGCCTGGAGGCTCCGCCACCGAAGGCCCCAGGCCGTGGATCCCTCGACCCTCACCAAGAATATTCAGCGGCAGCCCGCTCAGCTAAGGCTGGTGGAAGCCATAGCCAGGCTGGACGAGGAGATGAGTCAGGGAGAGGTCTCAGAGGAGGAGTACGAAGCCCAGCGTCTGGACCTGAAGCAGGCCCTCATGAGGCTGGCCCTAAGAGACGCTAGATCTGTGTGACGCCGGTCTGTGTGACCCCCAATAAGGCCAGAGGGCCCTAGACATGGCTGAGAGAGAACCCTGCTTTGTGGGACCTATTCGATATTCTGAATGTAGCGGTTCGCTGGATCCACGCGGCCTCCGCCGTGCTGTGGATAGGAGGGAGCATCTTCTTTCTGGTCGCCCTCAGGCCCGCATTAAGAGATGCAGAAAAGAGAGAACCTTCAATAAGCAGGCTCATACCGTCCTTGGTGACGGCCCACTTTCGAGAGTGGGTCCACCTGAGCATGGTGGCGCTCCTGATCAGCGGGGCCATCCTGACCTTCGACAGGCTGACGGAACCTTCCACCTCGCCGGCCTACGTCGGGACGCTGGTCGCCAAGATAGCGTTATCCTTCTGGCTCTTTGCAATAGGCACCGCTACCTACAGGAAAAAGGTGATAGAGCGAGCGGCCGTCGAGGAGCGCGTGGGAACGGGTCGAAGCGATACCAGCAGCCTTTACCGGTGGCTCAGGCCCCTGGGCTCGCCTTCGATGGTAGTGTATGGCGGCCTAGTCGTGGTGCTGCTCAGCGACATCCTGAAGATAGTCTTCGAAAAGGGCATATCCTAACCTCACGCAGCCGTTTAATAAGCCCTATAAAGCGGGAAGTGCAGAGGGGCGGAGCCCCCGTTCGTGGTGAGCTTGTCGAACCATGCCGGGGGTTGTCCCCCTTCCTGGCCAGGCCTGTCCTGAGCTTGACGAAGGGAAGGGGGAAAGGGGGCCTGTCCTAAGTCCCATCGAAGGGATGGTCGAAGGTTGTTATTAAACACTCTCACCTCACCTTTCTTGAATAGGCCACCGAAAACCACTATGATTGGTTAGTGACGGCAATCACCAACGGAAGCAATGGGGAAATACCCATGGAACACCCAGCCATAGAGGCCCGGGGCCTTAGCCGTAGCTATGGACGGGTGAAGGCCATATCAAACCTGGGACTGACCATCGCCCCTGGCGAGAAGGTGGTGCTCATAGGGCCCAACGGCTCGGGGAAGACCACCCTCATCAAGCTCCTCTCCACACTCATAAGACCCACCTCCGGCACGCTGAAGCTCTTCGGCAAAGACACCGCCTCCCATGGGGCCCAGCTCAGGCGAAGGGTGGGCGTCCTCCTCCACGAACCGTTGCTCTACAACCGCCTGACCGCCCTGGAGAACCTACAGTTCTACTCCAAGATGTTTAATGTCCCCAACGAAGACCGGCGGATATGGGAGCTGGCAGAGGAGATGGAGATAGGCGACCTCCTCAAGACCAGGGTGGATTCCCTCTCTCACGGCCAGCGAAAACGGGTGTCGATCCTACGGGCCTTGCTCCACGATCCCCCCATCCTCCTTCTGGACGAGCCCGATGCGGGCCTGGACCAAACCGCGGTCCAGGGGCTGGTGAAGCTGGTTTCACGAAACGGCAGGACGGTGGTCATGTCTACCCACAATCTGGAGAGCGGCCTCAGTATGGCGCAACGGGTGATAGTCCTCAAGAAGGGGAAAGTGATCATGGACGTAGACAGGGAGGTCCTGGACGGGGCCAACCTGGACCTTGGGTATGAGGCCCTGGTAACGGGATGAGGGTGTAGAAGTGTCTTACTGGCGGTCGATCGCGACCATAGTTCGCAAGGACCTCCTGGTCGAGCTGCGGGGCAAGGAGATAATCCTCTCCGTAAGCTTCTTCGTTTTCCTGATGGTCTTCATCTTCAACTTCGCCTTCAAGCCCGGCACCATTCCCCTGGAGGTGATGACCCCCGGGGTCCTGTGGTTCACCTTCCTGTTTGCCGGGATGCTCAGTTTCCAACGGGTGGTCTCCACCGAGCAGGAGAACGGCTGCCTCGATGGGCTGATGCTGTGCCCCCACGGCAGGGACGTGATATTCGTCGCCAAGACCATCAGCAGCTTCCTCTTCGTCCTGGTGGTCGAGGTGATATCACTGCCCTTCTTCGCCGTGGTCTTCAACCTATCGTTTTTCCCCGTCGAGCTGTTGCTGATCATTCCCCTGGCAACCTTTGGGATATCGATAATTGGGACCCTCCTAGCGGCCCTCTCCATGAACACCCGGCTCCGAGAGGTGATGCTGCCCATCCTGCTGATACCCCTGGTAGTCCCGGTGGTCATCGCCGCCGTAGAATCGACCGGCAATGCCCTGAGCGGAGAGGGTTGGGCATCCGTTCAGCCCTGGATTTGGGTCATGGTGATATTCGACATAGTATTCCTGGTCATCGGCCTGCTCACCTTCGAGCATGTCATTGAGGAATAAGGGCCTGGGATGAACGAAGCCAAGCCGATAAAGGCCGAGTCCACCAGATCGATCGTACCCAGGCTCACCTGGCTGGACGGGCTTTTCTGGGTCACCGCCATCGCCATCTTCGTAGACCTCTACCTGATCTTCCTCTGGGTGCCCAAGGAGGCGATTCAGGGCAACGTGCAGCGGATCTTCTACTTTCACCTGCCCGCCGCCTGGATAGCCTATCTAGCCTTCTTCCTGGTGTTCCTGTTCGGCATCTTTCATCTTAAAACCAGGAATCCCAAGTGGGACCACTACGCCTATTCAGCAGCGGAGCTTGGGGTGGTGTTCACCTCGGTCACCATCGTCACCGGCATAATCTGGGCCAAGCCCATCTTCGGGGTATGGTGGGTTTGGGACGCCAGACTAACCACCACGGCCCTCCTCTGGCTCGTCTACGTGGGATACCTGATGGTGGGAGCATACGCCGTCAGCGGGGATAAGGCCTCGCGCCTCAGGTCTGCAGTGGGCATCCTCGGTTTCGCCGTGGTGCCCATAAACTACCTATCCGTGAGCCTCTGGGACACGGTCCACATCGAACCAATAGTGATCGGTGGTGATGACACTTTCCTCAGCGCTGATATGCGGCTCACTCTATACTTTAGCCTGGCCACCTTTACAGCCCTCTTTGTCTTCCTGCTGGTCGTCAGGATCATGCTGAGGGAGAGCGAGGCCGCTGTGGAGGAGTTGGACCAGGAGAGAGAGACCGCACTGAGTTGACTACAAGTCAATCATGCTGACTTCAGCACCAAGGAGAATACAAATCCAGTTCGCTCGTGGTGAGCGTATCTAATCGTTTCAATTATCATGGAAGACAATTTCGGGTATCTGTTAGCAGGTTTCAGCATAGGATGGGCGTTATTCATGGGCCTGGCCTACTGGACCTACCGCAAGGTGATGAGGGTCCGGCAGGACATCGACGATCTGAAACGGGCCAGGAACCCCCGCCCCGAGGATGGCTGACCGAGATATGGCTGGAGAGCAGCAGGTCGACGCGGCCATCGAGGTCTACAATCCCTGGCTCACCCCCAGGAAGAAGCTAATCGCCGGCGGCATCGTGCTGGCGGTGGCCTTCACATCCATCATCTACGTCGTCACCGTGAACACGGGCCAGTTCTTTCTGGATGTCAGCGAGGTGCAGCAGAAGGGTTCCCTCCTATTCGGCAAGGATATCAGGGTCAACGGGATCGTGGTGCCCGGCTCCATCGTCTATGGAGAAGAAAGGGGCGTCTCCTTCCAGGTTCTGGACACCAAGAAGAAGTCCGGCCAGCCCCTGGATGTGGTCTTTCCGGGAGTGCCACCGGGGCAGTTCGACGTGCCTTCTGTGGAGGTGGTCCTGGAGGGACGTATGGAGGCGGACAAGGTTTTACACCTAACCAGCATCATCACCCGGGAGTCGCGTAAGTACATTCCCATCACAGAAGAGTGACCCGGACCCCCTGCTCCCTTTTTCACCTTACCTCCCGTTCCTGACCTTGAATTTCGGGCGTCAACCTTCAACACGAGACCAGAAAGGACGATAGCACCATGAAAGCAGTCCAGCTCACCACTAGCGGCGATTACTTTTCCCACTACCTGATAGACGACCACGAGACGTGGCAGAAGGAGGTGCGCATCCACGAGGGGCTGAGCCTGGAGCGGTTCCAGTACCGGGATATCCCTATGCCGGCGCCGGGCCCCGGCGATGTCCTGGTGGAGGTCAGGGGCTGCGGTCTGAACCATCTGGACGCCTGGGCCGCCAAGGCGCCGCCCTCCAACAAGCGCTCTGAGCCCGTAACCCCCGGTGCCGATATCGCAGGAGTGGTGAAGGAGGTGGGCGAAGAGGTGACGGCGGTAAAGCCGGGAGACCGGGTCATCATCCATCCCTCGGTCTCGTGTCTCGACTGTGACTTCTGCCTTACGGGCAGGGACAACCTGTGTCAGTCCAAGGGGGGGTTCGGCGGGTCTCGGGACGGGGGCCTGGCGGAGTACACCCTGGCCCCTGAATGGTGCGTCATACCCCTGCCTGATATCATCTCCCTCATCGATGCGGCCTCCCTGCCAATAGTCTTCATCACCACCTGGCACATGCTGGTGGCCAGGGCCCGGGTGCAGCCCGGGGACACGGTCCTGGTCAACGCCGCCGGCAGCGGTGTCGGCATAGCGGCGATACAGATAGCCAAGCTGTTCCACGCCAGGGTAATAGCCAGCGCCGGCTCGGAGCCCAAGCTGGAGAAGGCCCGAAGCCTCGGGGCCGACGAGGTGATCAACTACACCACCCATTCCCTTCACGACGAGGCGATGCGCCTCTCCCAGGGGCGTGGCTTGGACATCGTCATCGATAGCCTATCCGGAGACCTGGCGGAGCAGAGCATCGAGGCCCTGGCCCCCGGGGGCCGTTTCGTCAACTGCGGCTGCACCCTGGGCAACTGGGCCCGGATAAACGTGGCCCGCATGCTTTTCAAAGAGTCATCGGTATTGGGTTCGGTAATGGGCACTAAGAACGAGATGCTCCAGATAGTAAGGCTGGTTGGGGAGGGCAAGCTCAAGGCGGTGGTGGACCGGGTCTTCCCCCTGTCCCAGACCCGGGAAGCGGTGGCTTATCTGGCGGACCGGAAGCAGTTCGGCAAGGTGGTGGTGGTGCCCGACGCCCACTACCCTCCCGTGGAGGGATACTCCACCCTTTAGCAGGCGGATGGAGAATTGGTTGGGGTGCGGTGAATGCATCCGCCCGCCCTTCGACAAGCTCAGGGTGAACGGAATATTAACCGCTCGTGGTGAGCCTGGCCCTCAAATGTGGCGGATTGCTCTTTGGCGTAGGAGACAAGAGCCGGTCAAATAGTTGTGTCAGCTCCTTTGGGCATGTTGCAAGTTTAGGTCAAGATGTCGAGATTGTAGACAAAGGGGGAATTGCTGCGAGATGGGCGTCAAGCAAGTCACGTTCTCCTGTAAGGTTTCGAAGGCAACGAGAGACGAGGTTCACAAAGGGTGGATCCGTGTCTCTGACGATTTGCGGGGCGAGCTCCCTAATGGGGCATATGTCAAAGTGACAGCCAACAATCGTTCGACCTAT
>JADFJI010000281.1 GCA_022566235.1 Chloroflexota bacterium | reverse complement strand
TCAAGGAATTCCGAAGCTCTGTCCAGGGGAACGACTCGCCAGAGTCTGAGAAAGAGTCTGAGGACGATCTCTCGACCCAGAAAGTCGGGCCAGGGAACCAGCAATAGGGCGATGCGCCGTCAGGCGTTTAGTCAGCCAACAATCAGGAGACGCGGATTCCCCGCGTCTCTTTTTTATCGCTCAGAATCCAAGTTCATCTGCGGCGCTCGACGGCCCCGATGGGCAATTTTGGCCAGCCATATGCCAACTTCATATAGGACAATGATGGGGCTGGCAAGGAGGGTCTGGTTTACCGGGTCGAAGGTGGGGGTGAAGACGGCGCCGGCCACGAAGGCCCCCAGGACGGCAAGCTTCCTTCTCCGGGCGAAGGTCCGGGGGCTGACTATACCCAGCCTGGCCAGGACCAGCATCACCAGGGGCGTCTGAAAGGAGATGCCCACCCAGAAGGAGAGCATGATGATCAGGTTGATGTACCTGCTGATCCTGATCTGGGGCTCGGCGATGTCGGAGCCGAAGTTGAGGAGAAAGCCGAGGGACGGCGGCAACAGGACGAACCAGGTGAAGACCAGTCCGGCGATGAAGGATATGAATATGGCCGGTAATGCCGCCAGCAGGAGCCGCCTCTCTTTGCCCGTCAACCCCGGCGCCACGAACATGGCCATCTGATAGAGGATCACCGGCATCGCGATGATGAGTCCTCCGAGCATGGCGACCTTGAAATAGGTGGTGATCAGCTCGGTAGGATCGATGTAGACCAGGGTGACCCCGTCCGCTGGCTTTTTGAGAAACTCCAGGATGGGAAATGTGAGGCCGGCAGCGATGCCCGTTCCCACCAAAAGCGCAGCCACGGACTTGATTAGTCTGCTGCGCAACTCCCGGAGGTGCTCCATTATCGGGAGTTTGGTAGGCTCAGTCATATGTCGTCTCTAACAGGGCCCGAGGCCCAGGGCACGATAGTGGGGAAAACTCAGCGGCCCTCATCCCGGGGGATTTTATCCTGGCTGTCGGGTTCGGGCCTGGGGACCTGAACCTCGTGAAGGAACTCGGCTCGCTCCTCCTGGGGCTCCTGCTCCGAGGCCTCCGACTGCTCCAGGACCGAGGTTGCCAGGCCCGAGGCGGTGCGTTGAAACTCGTTGAAGGCCTTCCGCAACGAGTTTCCGAGGACCAGCAGCTTATCGGGGCCGAACAGTACCAGTGCAAGAACCAGGATGACCGCAATCTCAAGAAACCCTATGTTGAAGAAGTTCAACGCTCGTCCCCTTGCTCCCCCATGGGCACACTCAGGCAAATTCGTCTCTAGTATAGCATGGTGGTCCGGCCGCCCAGGATATCGAGGCGCCGGTAGAGAACCTGGCTTGATGTCCTGACGGCATTTCATCAGGACTCACTCTCAAATCGACATCCCTGGCCGGGCACGTTAATATACCTGGAGGAGATACCGATATGTACGATGTGATGGTGGTAGGAGCGGGACACGCGGGCTGTGAGGCCGCCCTGGCCGCGGCCCGGATGGGCTGCAAGACCCTGGTCGTGACCATGAAGCTGGAGCACGTGGCCCTGATGCCCTGCAACCCTTCTATAGGAGGCCCGGCCAAGGGTCACATGGCCCGGGAGATCGATGCCCTGGGCGGGGAGATGGGCAAAAACATAGACAAGACCTTCATCCAGATCAGGATGCTCAACACCGGGAAAGGCCCCGCCGTGCAGGCCCTGAGGGCCCAGGCCGACAAGGGACTGTACGCCCTGGAGATGAGGAGGACCCTGGAGGGCCAGGAGAACCTGACCATCCTCCAGGCTCTGGTAGAGGACATAGGGGTGGTCCGGGAGACGGAGGGCGGCGGAGAGGGGCTCGCCAGCAAGGGCCTCCTGTACCTGAAGACCCGGGATGGTGTGACCCTCCAAGGAAAAACGGTGATCATGACCACAGGCACCTCACTGGCCGGACGCATCATAATGGGGGAGAGGAGCTATACCGGGGGCCGGGCCGGAGAGCCTGCCGCCACGGAGGTCTCGAAGTCCCTGCGCAGGCTGGGATTCAAGCTGGGACGGCACAAGACGGGCACCCCACCCCGTCTCGAGGCAACCAGCATCGATTTCACAAAGACGGAGCTCCAGCCCGGTAGTCAGGTGCCCCTCTATTTCAGTCACTGGGGGACCGATGAGGGAAAGCTTACCTTCCTAAGGCCCAATCCCGCTTATCCCCCGGGGCCCGTATCCGAGTGGAGACCTCAGCTGCCCTGCTATCTGGTCCACACCAACGAGCGCACTCACCAGATCATCCGAGACAACCTGCACCGAGCCCCCATGTTCAACGGAACCATCGATGGGGTCGGGCCCCGGTACTGCCCCTCCATCGAGGACAAGGTGGTCCGATTCGCCCATAAGGATTCCCACGGCCTGTTCCTGGAGCCCGAAGGTTGGGAGACCAGCGAGGTGTACCTGCAAGGGGCCAACACCAGTCTTCCCGAAGACGTACAGGAGGCCATGGTACGCTCCATTCCCGCCCTGGAGCGGGCCCGTATCCTCAAAATGGGCTACGCCATAGAGTATGACTTCGTGGTTACCAGCCAGGTCCAGGCCACCCTGGAGTCGAAGCTGGTGCCGGGCCTCTACTTTGCGGGACAGATATGCGGCACCTCGGGATACGAGGAGGCGGCCGGACAGGGTTTGCTGGCGGGTATCAACGCCGCACTGAAGGTGAAGGGGAAGGCCCCCTTGATCCTGCGCCGAGACCAGGCCTATCTGGGTGTGATGATAGACGACCTGGTGACCCGGGACCACTTCGAGCCTTACAGGATGATGACATCCCGGGCGGAGTACCGGCTGCTATTGCGCCAGGACAATGCCGACCTGAGGTTGAGTCCCACGGGCTTTCAGGTAGGCCTCCTGGACCGGGCCCGGTACGAAAAAGTAGAAGGGAAACGGCACGATGTGGCCCGGGAACTGGAGCGGCTGGCCCGGAGCCATGTGCCTCAAATCGGCCCTTTCAAAGAGATGCTGGAGACCTACGGCCTGGGGCCGGTGAACAAGGGGCTCACAGCCCTGGAGTTCCTGCGGCGTCCCGAGGTGGACTATGAAAAGACTGTGGCCCTTGGACTGGGAGACCCCCTGCTGGACCCGGAGACCCGGTCCCAGGTGGAGATCGAGGCCAAGTACCAGAGCTACATTGTCCGTCAGATGCGGGAGGTAGAGCGGATACGCAGGATGGAGGAGCGGGCCCTCTCCGAGGATATCGACTACCGGGAGGTCACGGGCCTGTCCAACGAAGCCCGGGACAACCTCCAGAGGTTCCGTCCCCTGACCGTGGGACAGGCTTCTCGCATAGCCGGCATCACCCCTTCGGACCTGGGGGTGCTGCTGGTTTATCTTGAGCGCCGTCGAAAGGTTTACACAGAGCGCGATGGTAGTGTCCATAGGAAGGGCCGAAGGATAGCCAGGGTGGCGTCTGCGACCTAGTCGAGGTCACACCAATGGCCCTTGAATAGAGAGGGGCGGCCCCCCCCACGGCCGGGGCCCCCCGCTACAAACAATT
>JADFJI010000280.1 GCA_022566235.1 Chloroflexota bacterium | reverse complement strand
CACGGACCTTGACCTGGTGGAAGAGCTGATCGGAGGGCTGGGCGAGAAAGCGGCCCTGGATGAAGAGGTGCACCATATTCGGGAGCATTCCATAGAGCTGGCCGCTGTATGGCTTCACTACTCGATTCGCCGGGCCAGGGGGGAAAGCTCCACTCCCAGTCAGCTGCCTAAACTGCTGCCGGTGCTGTGCGGAAGCATGGGTACCTTCATCCAGGGAGATGAGTCTCCCGATGAACACCCGGGGTTTCGGCACCTGATCGAGACTTTGAAGGGAGCGATACAGACCAGAAAGACCCTGGTAGTAGCGGCCGGAGACCTGGCCCACGTCGGCCCCGCCTTCGGCGACCCGAGGCCCTGGACTCAGCTCGACAGGGCCAGCCTGCGGGCCGCAGACCAGGAGTCCTTGACCGCCATCTGCCACGGAGATGCCGAAGGGTTTTTGCGCGGCCTCAAACTGGAGGGGGACCGCCGCCGGGTCTGCGGCCTCACACCCATCTATCTGGCCCTGAAGCTGATCGGCTCCCAGGTCATTGGAGAGGTGACGGGCTATGACCAGTGCCCCGCCGACGAGATGGGCGGGTCTCTGGTGTCCATTGCCGGGGTGGTGTGGCGAAAGCCCAGCTGATGGGCCACTTTGCCACCTAATGTTGGGCGAAAAGAGTCAGCCCGCCCAATCTCATGAGATTGGGCGTGGTGTCACCGGGCCTTGCCCTTAACGTATTTACGCCTTTCGCAACGGCTGTCCAGGAGCCCAACCCGCGCCCTACTTCTCCGTTATACATCTAAGAAGTATAATCGAGGGCTCTTGTAACATGAAAAGACGTAAACATCTATTCCCATTGCTGATATTGATCGGGGCCGTTCTGGCGCTGGCCGCCTGCGGCCAGGCGGCCATCAGGGATGAGGCGCCTGCATCTACTTCAACGCCTCTGTCAGATTCCACGGAAGCCACTGGCCAAGCGGAAGCCGACCCAACCTCGGCGCCTTCAACATCCACACCTGTACCCCCACTCGTCCAAAAGATCACCTCCGATACCCCGGGGGAGGTGGGGAGCCTGGCCCCGGAGCTGACAGGCATCGCAGGCTGGATCAACGCAGAGCCCTTCACCCTGGAGAGCCTGAGGGGACAGGTAGTGCTGATAGATTTCTGGACCTATACCTGTGTCAACTGCCTCCGAACGTTTCCTTTCCTAAAGGAGTGGCACGAAAAATATGCCGATAGGGGTCTCAACATAGTCGGGGTGCACACCCCTGAGTTCGAGTTCGAGAAGACGAAGGTCAATGTAGAAGACGCCGTCAGCAGGAACGGGCTCGAGTGGAGGATGGCCCAGGACAACGACATGAAGACCTGGAGGGCCTTCAACAACCGTTTCTGGCCGGCCAAGTACCTGATAGACGCCACCGGTGTGATTAGGTATCGCCACTTCGGGGAGGGGGCCTACGACGAGACGGAGAGGCAGATCAGGGCGCTTCTGGAGGAGATCGGGGTAGACCTCTCCGATATAGTCGCCAGCAGGGACCCGGGGCCCGAGATAGACCCGGGGGTCAATCGAACCGATAGCAGTCTGTCCCTGACCCGTGAACTCTACGCCGGCATCCAACGAAACATCTCGGCCTCAGTCCCCTATTATGGGAACAACCAGTTCTACTACGTTCCCGCCATGACCGCAGCTTTTTACGATGATCCCGGCGATCACTCCAATCACTTTTTATACCTCCATGGCGCCTGGCTCAACGGCATGGAAAGCATCATGCACGCCCAGGAAACCGAGAACCTGGACGACTACATAGCCTTGAAGATTTTCGCCACCAGCGTTAATGTGGTGATCGCTTCCGAAGATGCAGCACCGTATGACGTAGTGATCACCCTGGACGGCCTGCCCGTGGAGATGGAGGCATGGGGCGCTGACCTGCGGCTAAACGGCGAAGGGATGACGGTGATAAGGGTGGATGAGCCCAGAATGTACGGCCTGCTCGAGCTACCGGCGTATGGAGGCCACGAGTTGAAACTGAGCTCCAACTCCCAGGACTTCAACGTTTTCGCTTTCACCTTCGGCGCTTACGTCCAGGGACCATAACCGGTATGATTGATTCAGTGGACACTTTTGTGAAGAAGAATTCCCATAGCCGTTCTCGCAAGGCGAGGCTGGTAATACTGTCTTCTCTGGCCCTCGGGCTGCTGATATGGCAGGCCTGCAGTGGTGGGGGAGACGTGACAGCCACGCCTTCCGACGCGGGTGACAGCGGCGCCCCAACCCTGTTCCAGGGAGTGGGAACGGATCTGGAGGGGCTGCTGGCAACCATCGATTTGGGAGTGGGCACGAACCGCGTAGCATTCTTGTTGCAGACCTCAGACGGCCTCATTACCCTTCCCCGGGTGAAGGTGACATCCTCCTATTTCCCCGAAGACGGCTCTAGCCCGATTGTCAAGGAGACAACGTCGGCGAACTTCCACCTGTGGCCCTTCGGAACCAGGGGGAACTACGTCACCGAGATGTCCTTCGATCTCCCGGGCCAGTGGCAGCTAGAGGCGAAGCTCACCGAGGGTGATACGGTACTGGCGTCGGCCACCATGCCCGTACTGGTGAGGGAGACCAGTTACACCCCGGCGGTGGGGTCTACGCCTCCCTTGACGGTGAACAAGACCCTGGGAGAGGCCCAGGACTTGAGCGATATCACAGGCTGGATCCGGGCCGACCCTGATCTATACCAGCTCACCATACCCGAGGCCCTGGGCAACGGCACACCCCTGGTAGTGGTGATGTCCAGCCCTGGATTCTGCACCAGCCCCACCTGCGGGCCGCAGGTGGACACGGTGGCGGAACTCAAGCAGATATACAAGGGCCAGGCCAACTTCATTCACGTGGAGGTCTACGACAATCCCCAGGAGATACAGGAGAGCCTGGACCAGGGGCGGTATTCCCAGGTGGTCAAGGACTGGGGCCTGACGGGCATCGAGGGCTACCTGAACGAGTCGTGGGTGTTCATCATCGACGGCTCGGGCCGCATAGTATCCAAATACGAGGGGTATTCCTCCATCGAGGAGTTGGAGAGGGGCCTGCAGGAGACGTTTTGAAGGGGCCTGAGGGTGCAGGCCCCACGGGAGCGCTCATGGAGCAGGCCTCTTTGTGAAGGGGGACATCTTCCCACCTTGATCTTTCCCCCCAACCCACCCCAGCCCACAGGCCCGATTCCTAGTACCTGACTGCGGAAAACCGCGTCATATCCCGACAAGTCCCGAGTATCGGGACATGTCGGGATGGGGACGCGCTCGTGAGGTGCCACACAATCTCTTCGACCATCCCCCCTGTCCCCCCCTTCCTGGCCAGGAAGGGGGGGAACAAATAATTGGGGGTTCCCCCCAAACCCCCGGCAAAGGGGCTCCGCCCCTCTGGACTCCCGACGACACTTAACCGAACGTTACGCTGATTTCGGCTCTATGTACTAGGAAAATGCACGGAGGGGAAGAATGAGCAGTGATGACCTGGCCTTTGCCCCGGCATGGCGGGTTCGGGAGATGGTCGCCTTCAAGGAGGTCTCGCCCC
>JADFJI010000279.1 GCA_022566235.1 Chloroflexota bacterium | reverse complement strand
CCGACCGTGTCCACCATCACGCTGTTGCTCTTGATGCCGGTATATCCGACGAGCATGGCTGAAGTTAATGACATCTTACTGACTCCTTCCCGTTGGCGCCGCGTTACTCCGATCCGACACCGTCACGTCGTTCTCCCCAATGGTGCCGTGGCCGGTGATGTGCCTGACCATCAGGGCCCTCTCCCCAGAGCCGATGATCCACCGGCCCGCGGGGTAGTCACCTCCGCCCCTGAATATCACCCCGTGCATGCCTGCGAATAGCTCCAGCTCCGGCACCCCGGGAGCGATGAGGCGGTGGGCCTCCTCCAGGGCGTCGTCGGCCAGCTCGGCTGCCTTCCGCACATAGGCGACCTCGGCATCGCTCTTCACCAGGCGCAGCTCGCTGACCAGGTGCGATGCGTCCTCCAGGTCGCAGAAGCCGTCCAGGGCGGCCTTTACCATCTCCCACCTTCGGCCTGTCAGGGTCCAGGCCTCAAGCTCTACCCCAAGCCGTTTGCCCTGACGCCCCTTCTCTTTCAGGATGTCCCGAAGGTCCAGTCCCGGGTTGGCGTCGCCCCGGTCCATCCATATACGCACATCTTCGATGATCGATGTGGAACGGGACTGACGCAGGTCCGGCGAGCGGGTCAGGAGGACCAGGTCTCCGTCGGGCCCCATGTACAGGCATTGAAACTGGGAGTAACCCATAGTGTCGTATCCTGTCAGATAGTACATGCTCTCCTGACGGAACATAAGAAGGCCGTCATATCCCTGGGCCTCCATGGCGGCGATGACCTTTTGCCTGCGTCCCGCCAGCTCCTCTTCGCTAAAATGCAGCCACATATCTGCTCCTCCTTGGGTCAGGATGGTATCACCGGCAGGGTCACGCAGGACGGGTACCGGCTGTTGTGTAGCACCATTTGGGAAGCGGGCCTGAGGGCCGTTTCCTCGCCGAGGGCGCTGCCAGTATTAGGGTTCCTATCGAAGCGGGGGAAATTGCTGCTGGATATCTCCAGCCTTATGCTATGCCCCGCCTTGAACACGTTGCTCGTTGCCCACAGATCGATCTTGTACTCGTAGACCTCGTCTGGCTGAATCAGCTTGGCCTGTGTTGTAGACTCCCGGTACCTGGCCCTGATAATGCCGTCGGTCAGGTTGATGGCCCCGCCGCATGGGCACAGGTCTACCAGCTTGGCGGTGAAATCGGTGTCGACCGCCGACGATGCTGCCCATAGGGTAACGGTCACCGGCCCCGTGACCTCTGTGTCCTTTTCCAGGGGTGGGGTGGAGTAGACCAGGACGTCGGCCCGTGACTCGACCTCTCGCTGGTCGAAGGCGCCGGGGGGATACGCCGCCTCGTGACAGCACAGGCCTCCTCCCCGGGTCGGGACCGGATTCACCGGATTGTAGAGGAAGGCATCCCAGGGCTCGTCGCCTGGGGCCTCGGGGCTGAGGCTTCCGTCGCCGTTCAAGGTGTTGGCGTTGCCGTTGCTGTGCAGGTAGTAGTTGACGTAGCGGGTACGGGACAGGGGCCACTCCCCCTCGTCCCGCCACATGTTAGCCCCCATAACGAAGATTCGCACAGGGTCTTCATCGATGATCCCGTTCTCCTCCGCTTTCAACCAGTGGTCGAACCAGCGAAGTTTAACCCCATGAAAGTCGAAGGAGGCCGTGTCCGAGGCCAGGCCAAAGTCAACTTCACCAGTCTTGTTGCCCGGGTCCGAGTCGTGAAACCAGGGCCCTATCATAAGCTTCTGGCCGCGGCGGGCCTCCTCGGTGGCCCCGTTCTTGCGCATCCCCACGAAGTTGCGGATGGTGCCGCCCAGGAAGATATCGTACCAGCCACCCATGCTGTAGGCCGGGACCTGTATGGCGTGGTGCCTATCCTCGATATTCCACCGATGCCAGTAGGAGTCGTTCTCGGGGTGCTTGATCCAGTCGTAATAGTAGGGCGCCAGGCCCGGGGCGCTGAGGGCCGGGTAGTCTTTCAAGGGCAGGAAACCCACGGCATCATGGAGATGGTCGAAGGCCTCCGCCATCACCTTTCCCTCCCCGGCCAGGTCGCCCAGGGACCGGGACAGGTTCTCCAGGTTGGCCAGCGATAGGCTCAGGCTCCAGTTCAGGGCGAAGTTAAGCTGGAAAGCGCCTCCCTGATATGTCCAGCCCTCGTAGTAATCGTGGCTGGTGATAGAAGGGAAGATAGCCACCAGGTGCGGGGGACGAGATACGGCGGCCAACCACTGGGTTGCCCCTACATAGGAGCCCCCGTGCATTCCCACCTTTCCCGTCGACCAGGGCTGGGCTGCCGCCCATTCCACCGTATCGTAACCGTCTTCGATCTCGTTCATGAAGGTGTAAAACTCGCCCTCGGAGTTGTATCTCCCCCGGACGTTCTGGATGACCACGGCGTAGCCCTCTCTTGCGGCCCGGATCGGGTCCAGGCTGTCAACACGGGTCCCGTAGTTGTCCTTGTCGTAGGGCGTCCGGGTGAGAATGACGGGATAGCGGCCGGGGGCCTCGGGCCTGTAGACATCGGCGTAGAGGGTTGTCCCGTCCCTCATTCTGGACGGCACGTTCTGGTCGACTCTGATGGGTATAGATTCCACCAAGCCTCACCTCCTGTCTAGTACCTGACTGCAGAAAACCGCGTCATATCCCGACGAGTCCCGAGTATCGGGACAAGTCGGGATGAGGGAACTCCCGCTGGGATCTCATCCCATTGAACGGAGTATATCCTGGCAAGGGTGAGAAGGTAAGGGGCGGGTAGCGCGGGGATGGAAGTAGAAGCCGCACGCACACCAGTCTAGTTCATGGTGGCACCGACCATCGAGCTGGGTATAATGGTTCTTTTAGATTGCAGGTTTTCGCTTGCGCCCCGGTCAGTTTGATATGGGGAATTCCGGCTCAGTTCAGGAGGCCCGATAATGAAAAAGATACTGGTTCTCTTGGCCTTAGTGGCTATTGCCAGTGTTGTTGTAGTTGCTTGCGGTGACGACGACGATAATCTGGTCTCAGGTCCCTCTATCGGCGTCGGTCCTGGCATATCGATTGGTGAAGCACTCACCTCGAATCTCACGGGTCCATTTCTGATCAACGGGCTTCTGCACGCCCAGAACGGCCAGGTACGTCTGTGCGAAAAGCTGGCCGAATCCTTTCCACCTCAGTGTGCAGGGAAGTTCCTGGTGGTGGAGGGCTTAGACCTGACGACGATGGATGGTCTTACGAGTGAAGGTTCCGTCACCTGGTCGGATCAACCTGTGCAAGTCCTGGGGACCGTAGAGGGTGCTGTTTTAACCGTTGCGGTAACCTCTCGCTAGACACCTGCGAGACGAGAATATCTAAAACGAATGCGCCACCCTTCGACAAGGCCTGTCCTGAGCCGTGTCGAAGGGCCTGTCCTGAGCCGTGTCGAAGGGCCTGTCCTGCCTGTCGAAGGGAGTTTATAAAAGGGCTCAGAGTGAACGGGCCTTTTAGGTGGCGGAGGGTTAGCCCCGGAGGAAATCTCGGACCAGCCCCGACACCCGCTCCCGCTGCTCCAGGTGGGGGAAGTGGGCCGCCTTATCTATTATCTCGACCCGGGCCTGGGCG
>JADFJI010000278.1 GCA_022566235.1 Chloroflexota bacterium | reverse complement strand
TTTCCCACAAAGCAACCCGCCCCCCCTTCGCCGAGCTCAGGACGAGCGGGCAGTCGTTGTACTTGTTTATTCGCTTACGAAGTTGCACGAGACATTTTTCACCACTTCATAAGGTTTACTTCATCCACGTTTACCGAGGCCCGGTTTCGATAGAGGCGGAGAATGATCCCAAGGGCCAGGCCGACCTCCGCCGCTGCTATGGTGATGACGAAAATGGCGAATATAAAGCCCAGATGCTCCTCCAGTTCCCCCTTGGGAATCAGGTAGGTTGAGAAGGCGATGAGGTTGATGTTGACCGCCTGAAGCATCAGCTCGATGGACATGAGGATGAGGATGGCGTTTCGCCGGGCCAGGACGCCATAGACCCCTATGCAGAAGATGGCGGCGCTCAGCACCAGGTAGTATTCGATGTTGATCACTTAAGCTTTTCCGGTCCTTATTCTCAACGGTGTCGAACCACGGGTGGGAGTATCGTCATGTGAACCGTTCATTCAGTTGGGCCGATGCACGATCTTGTGATTTCGTGTAACCATGAACTAGAACATGAACTCAATCTCGCTCTCCCTTCTCGGGCCGAGAGATGACGATGGCGCCTATCAGGGCGACCAGGAGGACCAGGGACGCCGCCTCGAAGGGGATGGCCCACTGCTGGAACAGGACCTCGGATATGCGGCTAAATCCCGGCCTCACGGGGTTATCGATGGGTGCCGGCCAGTCGCTGACCATGATTACAACCGTCAGGACGGCGAAGGCGGCCCCGGCCCCGATGAGGGCAAAGCGCCGCTGGGCGTTGTCCAGCCTGACTGGCCCCTCCCTGGTCCGGGTCAGCATGAGGGCAAAGAGGAGGATTATGGTTATTGCGCCGCCATAGATCAGGACCTGGACTATGGCCAGGAACTCGGCCAGGAGAAGGATGAATAGACCGGCCACGGCCAACAATGCCAGGACCAGAGAGAGTGCGGCGTGGACCACGTTTCTGGAGGCCACCGTACCCACGGACCCCAACAGGGCCATGCCTCCCAGGATGAAGAAGAAGACCAGGACGGTGGTCACTGAGCGGTTTCCTCCTCGCCCACTGCCTGGTTTTCGGGATAGGCGGGGCCGTGCTCTTCCTCGTATTCCTTGCCCATGGCGTGGAGTGTATCCATATCGGCCCAAAGGCCCCTGCGACCGGTATTACCGATTTCGTGTATCTGGGTCATGACTATGGCGTCGAAATTGCACACCTCAACACATATGCCGCACACTATGCAGCGTGATATGTCCAGCACGAAGTCGTCTACCATCTTCTTGCGGTGGCTCTTCCCCTCGGCGTACTTCTCGTTGTCCTTAATGGAGACGTACATGCAGTCGGTGGGACAGTAGCGGGCACATACCTTGCAGCCGACGCACTTGGACTCGTCGATCTTGACGTCCCACAGAAGTCCTGGAAAGCCCATGAACCGATCGGCCATGGGCAGGTGCTTGTCCGGATACTGCACCGTGACCGGGGACCGGAGCATGGTTTTTATGGTGGTGGCAAGTCCCTTAATGACTCCTATCATGCTGCAATCCTCTCCCTACGCAGTCTTAAGGTCTCGGCGATACTGGCGGCCCGCCTCTTCTGGGTGATCCTGATGGTTGTATAGCCTCCGAAAATCATGGCCATGGAGAGAAGAAACATGGACCAGCTAGGCCAGCCGTAGAACAGGTAAAATCCCGTCACCAGGATATTCAAGAAGCTGATGGGGATGAGGAATTTCCAGCAGAAGGTCATGAGCTGGTCTATCCTGAACCGTGGGAGGGTGGCCCGCAGCCAGAAGATGAAAAATATCACTGAAAGGGTCTTGATGGAGAACCAGAGGAGGCCGGGGAGAAGGGGCCCGCTCCATCCTCCCAGGAAAAGCACTGTCGTCAGGGCGCCGATGGCGAAGGTGTTGGCGTACTCTGCCAGAAAGAACATGGACCAATGCATGCCGCTGTACTCGACGAAGGGCCCCCCGACTATCTCCGATTCGGCGGTGGGGATGTCGAAGGGGGTACGGCCCAGCTCCGCTAGTCCTGCGATGAGGAAGATGAGGAAACCCAGGGGCTGGACGTATATGAACGGGTAGCTGCTCTGGGCCTCGACGATAAGCCTCATGTCCAGGGTCTCGGATACCATCACCACGGCCAGGATCACCAGGATCACGGGCAATTCGTAGCTTATCAACTGGGCCACGGCCCGGGCCCCGCCCAGGAGGGCATACTTGTTGTTGGAGCCCCAGCTCGCCATGATGATGCCCACGATGGAGAAGACCGAGACGGCCACTATGTATAGGATACCGAACTCCAGGTTCCGGACCACCAGATCTTCGGTGAAAGGGATGGTGACCCAGAGGATCAAGGCAGGAACGAACACCACCAGGGGAGCTATCCAGAATACGGCCCTGTCCTTTACCGATGGGAGCACGTCCTCTTTCAGGACCAGCTTTAGGGCGTCGGCGATGGGCTGGAGCACACCGTGAAAGCCGGTTCTCATGGGGCCCATTCTCATCTGAATGCGGCCCAGGATCTTTCGCTCCAGGTAGGTAAGCAGGAGCACGACCACGGTGATCAGCCCAACCATGGCCCCGACCTTAAGGGAGGTCAGAAGGATGTCTGTCCAGGTCAACGGTCTACATCTCCCAGTACGATATCGATGGAACCGAGGATGATTACTGCGTCGGCGAGGTAAACCCCTATGACCAGGTGCCTGAGGGCCGACAGGTTGCAAAAGGAGGGCGTCCGCATCTTTATCCGGTAGGGTTTGTCTTTTCCGCTGCCCACCAGGTAGACACCCATATCGCCTCGAGGGTTCTCGGTGCGCACGTAGGCGTCACCGGCGGGAGGCCTGAGCGTACGGGGGGTCTTGGCCATGATGGGCCCCTGGGGCATCTGCTCCATGGCCTGTTTGATAATCTTGATGGACTGCCAGATCTCCTCCATCCTGACCTGGTATCGGTCATAGCAGTCACCGTTCAGGCCGACGGGGATGTCGAACTCCATCCTGTCGTACATAAGATACGGCTCTTCTTTTCTCAGGTCCAGGGGCAGGCCCGTGGCCCTGAGGTTAGGGCCGCTCATGCTGTAGTCCAGGGCGGTCTCGGTATCGATAGCGCCCACCCCGATGGTTCTCTCGAGGAAAAGCTCGTTTTTGCTGAGGAGGTCCTCACACTCGGTGATGCCCTGTTCCAGTGCGGGAAGCAACTTCGCCATCCGGTCGTCGAAGTCGTCGGGCAGGTCGATGAAGACGCCCCCCACGCGGAAGTAGCCGTGCATCATTCGGGCCCCGCTGACCGATTCGAACACCGACTGGATGTGCTCCCGCTCCTTGAACCCGTACAGGAAGGGGGTGATGGCGCCGCAATCGCCACCGAAGGCCCCGTAGAATAGCAGGTGGCTGGCAATGCGGTTCAGCTCGCACAATATCATCCGTATGTACAGGGCCCGCTCGGGCACCTCCAGGCCCATGAGCTTCTCCACGACCATGACGTAGGGCAGCTCATTGTTGAAGGAAGAGACGTAGTCCAGCCTGTCGAAGAGGTCTATTATCTGGCGATAGTCTTCGATCTCACACAGCTTCTCCGAGCC
>JADFJI010000277.1 GCA_022566235.1 Chloroflexota bacterium | reverse complement strand
AGGCCGCCAACAGTAGTATAGGCTATTCGCGTTCCTGGGGGAGTTCGACCGATTGGCAAATCCTTAGGGAGCTTAGGTGCCCGAGCGGCTGTTAGAGGCCTTGTTGGCTTATTGGATAACCGAGTCCGGCCAAGGCAGGAGATCGGCCCGAGGATTGATTACGTCCGGGAGTGCCCGTACAATCGTCACCGTCTGAGATAGGGCTCTCTGGGCGTCTGCTGTCTGATATATGAAAACCTGTTTGAGGAGGCCATACAAAGGATGTACACCTACCAAGGTCGGCAGGTCTTCGAGACGGTGACGGAAATGGTCGAACCACTACACACCGTGGTTATGGTCCACGACATGCAGAACGATAACGTAGGCGAAGGGGGTAGCTACTGGCGGTCCGGCTTAGCCATAGATGTTTCCCGTATCCTGGAACCGCTGGCCAAGTTCGTTGAGGAAGCCCGAGGCCACGGCGTGAGGATATGGCAGACGAACTATACCAACCTTCCAGACTTCGGCAGTTTCAATGATCCCATGGTGAGCAAGAGATGGGCCCAAATGAATGAACCTGCTCAGGAAGAGCACTTGAACGGCATGGTACTGGGTACCTGGGGGTGCCAGACCGTCGATGCGCTGAAGGCTCATGAAGGGGACATGGTCGTCAACAAGTACCGCACCAACACATTCATCCACTCTAATTTCGAGCTGTTGCTTCGCTCTCACGGTATCAAGACCATCATACACACCGGAATCGCGACTGAGGTGGGGATACTGCCCACAGCCTGGAATGCGGCGCTGGATACGTTCGGCCGCCATACCGATACCCTGGCCCCTCGCTGATGACGCCGAGTGTAACAAGCACATGTTAGGTGGTCAACTGACACTCGCCAGTCGAATTTGTCGTTTGGCCAGAAGCGGAAACTATTAGGCCGCAATGAGCAGGATTGAACAATCGCGTTCCTGGGGGAGTTCGATGGAAGGACAACTGCGGAGACAGTTGACTCTGTTGCCAGCCGCACACAAGCTCACGGTACCAGGAGATGGATTTGTGAGCTCGACGGGATGTTTGACGGTGTTCCTAGTTGAGACTACCATGCCCTGGTCGAGGATTACCCTGTGTTTGCGTCCAGGCAACTTGATATGGAACATTTCACTGACGTACTCTCGAGGAGGTGCGGAGATGAGTAACGAGAGCCCACAGAAATGCGACCTACTGATTCGCAACGGATACGTCATTACCATGGACCCTGAGCGCTCCAAGCATCCCAAAGGGGCCGTGGCCGTCGACGGGAACACTATTGTTGCGGTTGGGCCTGAACAGGAGATCACCACGCGCTATTCTCCCCTGCGCGTAATCGACGCAAAGGGAGCGGCGGTGCATCCAGGCTTCATTGACCTTCACTATCACGCCACCACCTACCTGATCAGCAAGCTCATCGACGACACCCCCGTTCCCACCGGGGACGCCGGCCCCTGGGTCGCCGAGAACTACGGCCGGTTTAGGGCCATGGAAGACGAGGATCAGTATGCCAGTTGCATACTGACCGGGCTGGACATGCTCAAGAACGGGTTCACAATGTTCATGGACCCGGGCACAATCGACGAACCGGACGTCATGGCCGAGGTCTGCGAGGCGTTGGGGCTCCGCGCTTCTCTGGCCGATCCTGCAATGATGGACATACACGGGCCCCAGCAGCCAGAGCAAGAAGCGGGTTTCTACGATACTGAACGTTGTCTCAAGGGACTGGGAAAGCAGCTATGGCGCAACGACGACCCGGATTCCCTGGTCCGGGGCCACGTGTCCATCTACGGCATGGGGTCTCAGTCAGTGGAGCTGATGAAGGCGGCCAAGGCCTGCGCCGACGAGAACGACGTTCCCTTCAACATGCACCAGTCGCAGAGTATCGACGATGCCGGTTTCGATAGGGAGCGGTTCGGCAAGGCCCCATTCATATACTGGGCCGAACTAGGCCTGCTGGACGACCGCTGCTCCTACGTTCACAACAATATCCTCTGGAAAGAGGAGCTTCAACCCATCATCGATTCGGGCATGACCCTGGTATGGGTGCCGGGCAACTCCTTTTACTATCGATCTCGCAAGACCTTCCCTACCGAGATGCCGGGTCTGTACCACCGGGGTGTCAACATCACCTTCGGTATAGATGTGTGTAAGACCTGGACCTTTGGCCAGAACAGCCTGCTGGCCTACAACATCGCCCGCGAGGAGGAGCAGTACCTGTTCCCCGACGATCTGCTGGCGATTCAGACTATCAACGGAGCGAAAGCACTACTGCTTGAGGACCGGTTGGGCAGCCTGGAGCCGGGCAAACGAGCTGATATCGTCATCCGCCGCAACGACTTGCCCGAAGCAGTACCACAACACCACATAGAGCGGGCTCTCATGCTCCACACGCTGACCAAGAACGTGGATACGGTCATAGTGGATGGTCGAATCGTGGTGAAGAACGGCCACCACACCCTGATAGACGAAGAGTTCGTCTATCAGCTGGGCCAGAAAGCCGCCGACCGCATGTTGGAACGGGCTGGGGTCAAATAGTCACCATAATACGAGGGAGGGGAGCATGGCTTACCAGTTCATCCTTTATGAAAAGACCGGCAAAGTAGCCAGAATCACCCTAAACCGCCCTGAAGTCCTGAACGCCCTCACTGAGGAGATGATCCGTTATTTCTAGGTCGCGGTGAGGACAGCGATACCGCCTCCGACCACAATGTTGTCCATGCCCTTCCCTTCCTTGCCTTCGGCCTACCGCTAGTCCCTCCGGGCCTTAATCCGCTTTAGATCGGTCAAAATCGCCCTGGATGCATTGTGGCCCGGGGCCCCGGTTACCTCCCCACCGGGATGGGTGCCTGCGCCGCAAAGATACAGGCGTTTGATGGGCGACCGATAAGGCATACGGCCGGCGAAGATCTGCTTGGAGGTCAAATCGATGTGTCCGATATTGCCGTCGGTCATTCCTTCGCGAGTCTCTATGTCTTTTGGAGTCTGCACTGTCCAGTCGATGAGGGATCTCCGAAAGTTGGGGGCGTATTCGGACAGGATATCGATTATCTGCTCCCCCACCTGCTTTGCGGCGTTTTCCCAGGAGCCCTCCGCTAGGTCTGCAGGGTAGTAGAGGACCCAGTTGGAAAGGACGTGGTATCCTCCGGGAGCCAGGGCCGGATCGTACAGGGATGGTATCTGGATTCCCATGATAGGGCTGCCGGTTAGCTGTCCCTTCTTGGCATCATCCCAGCTCCGCTGATAATCCTCCACTGAAGGACAGATCCTAATGGCGGCGATAGTCCTGGGGTCGTAGTCGTTCCCAAGGTGACCACTGAAATCTGGCAGCTCCTTGAGTGCAGCGAGAAACTTCACGCAGTTGGCCCGGGTAGTCAGATTTTTCACCCTGGTAAGAAAACGTTGGTCCAGGTCATCTGGGGAGACCAAGCTAAGATACGTACGTTTGGGGTCAGCGTTGGATACCACGACCGAGGACGTTATCTCTTCACCGCTCACGAGCCTGACTCCCCTGGCAATGCCCTCGGCTACCAGGACCTTTTCTACGTCGGCGCCGGTCCGAATCTCGACACCCCGGGCCTCGGCGGAACGGGCCAT
>JADFJI010000276.1 GCA_022566235.1 Chloroflexota bacterium | reverse complement strand
AGAAGGCGCTCTACCAGGCCCTGAAAAGCGGCACTATTGCGGCGGCTGGCCTGGATGTCACCGAGGTGGAGCCGATCTCCATGGACGATCCGTTGCTGACCCTGGACAACGTGATTATCGCTCCCCACATCGCCAGCGGCAGCGTCTCCACCCGGACCAAGATGTCGCTCATGGCGGTGGACAACCTGCTTGCGGGGCTTAATGGGGAGCAGCCCCCCGACTGCCCCAACCCCGAGGCCCTTCAGGTGAGGAGTCAGAAAGGGTAAGCAGTCGCTTTTCTACTCCGAGGCGGGAAGGGTAATCAGTCGCGTCTCTACTCCGAGGTGGGCTTCAGGGCAGGTGCACCCAATACCTGATGATGCTTAACCGAGTCCTGCCCTGGGCCCTGGCCCTGGGTTTAGTCATCCTGGCCGCCTGTGGCAGCACGGCGGCGACGACTGAACCACCTCTTCCCACGGCGGCGCCTGGGCCATCGCCCACGCCCATCAGGGTGCCGACTCCCGAGCCTATCAGGGCGCCGACACCCGAGCCCAACCCCTGGGTCCAGGCCAGGCTGGATTCCTACACCCAGCTATACAACATCACCCCCAAGGGTAGGGAGGCGTTCGCCTCCCTGGACATCCGCCAGATGATTGGCCAGCCCGCCTGGTTCGGCAGCACCGGTTTTCAGGGGTTCACGGGCATGGGTCAGGCCAAACCCGCCATTGTGGCCCACGAGCTTGGACACGCCTACTGGGGAGTCTTCCCTGTAACGAGCCGCCCTGACCTCTCATGGGAGGTTCCGGAAGGAGAGACCATTTCTCCGGCACTGTCCCAGTACCGGGATGACCTGCGCCTATTCATGCTCCAGCCACCCGACAGGTATGAGCATCTGAGAGAACGTTTCAGAAACCTCCCCAACCTGATGGAGGGAGACTACCCGGACCTGTTCCACATGGGAGAGGCCGACATGGTGAGCCTGGTGGCAGGAAACCTGAACCTGGTACCTCCTCTCCTCAGGAAGTATTTCGACCGACTCCTGGCCCCGGGAGACATTACCGACTGGGACAGCGCGCTCCAGTGGTATACGGGGCTAGGCGATGAGAACAAGCAGACGGTCGATGTGTACCTGGGCCTGGCCCACGTCCCGAAAGAAGCGTATGAAGGCCTATCGCAAAGCCCTTCGGCCCTGGTGTCCACCAAGATCAAGGAGGTCATCGAGGAAGAGGAACGGCAACAGCTCATCGACTTCGCTAAGCAGTTTCATATGATACTGGACAACGATGAAAGCATGGTCGATGCGGTGGGCGTGGATACCGGCTTCCCCTTCTGGAGGAGTTACCTGCGGGAGATGTACCGCCTTCACAAGAGCTATCCCGCACTCCTGTCGGAGGCGGAAGGGACCAGGCCACAGGAGTCGATATCGGCCGCCTTCGAAGCCCTGGTGGAGGCGGAGGGGCTGGCCCGTGAGGAGAAGGTCGAGCTGCTGACGGACAAGCTGGCACAGGAGCCGTTCCTCTACAACCTGCTGCCCATTCTGGAGAACAGGGTCCTGCTGGAGCTTCTGGACCCCCAGGCTGGCTCCCTACCCCAGGGGGTTACAGGGAAAGGGGCAGGCGCTTTCGTGGAGGAGCTGCGCCGGTTCATTGCCGAGGTGGACCGTATCCTGGCCATCGGAAGGGCCAGCCCCGAGGACGGGGCCCGGGTCCTGGAGGAGTACCTGGCCTCTCTGAAAAGCCAGGACGAGGACAAGCTGGGACAGGACGTGGACACCCTCTTCGAGCTGTTCGCCGATACGGACCAGGAAAGCACCAAAGAGATCATGGCCCGGGTGAAGGACAGCGTCATCCGAGAGCTGCTGGAGATAAATCCCGCCCGGACCCGGTTCCTGCTGACGCCCGAGAGGTTGCTGGACGCCCTCGACGTTCAGATCGACGCTCCCGCAGAGCAGTTCAGCCAGGGGCTCGAGGAGCTGCTTGAAAATTCTTCGGGCAATTTTGACATCGATAAGCCATTTATCGAGGAGGTGTATCTCCGGCTCTCGGAAAGGGGGAGGGTCTCGAAACAGGAGACGTTGAAGATCATTAAAGAGGCCCGGCTTCCCATGCAGGGCTTCCTGTTCCAGCACTCCGAGGACGCCATAGCCATCCTCTCCTCGGACCTAAAGCAGACCCTGGACCTGGTCGAAGCCTCAGAGCCGGTCCGGGTGCCCCCGGTGCGCCTCATATACCAGATGATATACGTGGACCCTCAGTTTGCCGCCACAGTGGTCGAAGGCCTGAGCCAGAGGGGAGAAGACCAGATAGTCAGCGAATCTCTCATCTACTTCGCCTACGACCTGGGCCGGGCCGAGAGCAACCCGACGCTTAAGATATCCCTGGAGGGCGACGCCCTGTTTCTCGTGGCCTTGCTGGAACGACTGGGCTCCCCGTGGCTTCAAGGGCAGATGGCCTCGGCCCTGGACAGGTATCAGAAGGCGGTAAGTGAAGGGGCCGTCGACCCCGATTTCCTGGACGCCTATCGCCGGACCCTGAGGGCCTCGGTCGCGCTGGTGAGGGACTCTGGGCAGAGGTCATCCCTGGACAGGACCATTTCGCTAGCTTTTAGCTCTGCGGGCCTGGAGTTTTAGGCCTCCTAGCCACCAAGGCCGAGTCCCGTAGAAGTGAGAGGGAATTGTAAAGGCCATCGAATTGACACAGGTGGAAAGTTACCCCTAGAATAGCTTAAAATCTAGGTAAATCTCCACCAAACGAAGTGCCATGACGAAAACTGAGACCGGCGATGTCTCCAGAGGGCCTACCCCCACCTGGCTGTCCATCGGCAAGGCCAGCAAACTGCTAGGGGTGAACGAGAGCACCCTGAGACACTGGGCCGATAGGAGGGCCATCCGGACCTTCCGCACATCGGGTGGGCACCGCAGGTTCGACCAGGAAGACCTGTACGCGATGATGAGCCAGACGTCGGGGCCCTGGGAGAGTCGAAGCCTATCAGACCTGAAAGACCTGGCCCTGACGAAGATCCGACGCCGCCTCAGCCGGGGCGGGACGGCCCCCAGCAAGTGGTACAGCCGGGTATCGGAGAAGCAGAAGCTGAGGCAGCGGCTCCTGGGCCGCAGGCTGCTGGCCTCCGCCAGCGATTATCTGACCCGCAAGCGGGGCCGCTCCCAGGCCCTGGACGAAGCGAGAGACATAGGGGAGGAGTACGGGATACAGGCCGTGGGATTCGGCATGTCCCTGGAGGATGCCCTGGAGGCCTTTCTCTTCTTCCGCAGCTCCCTGGACAGCGTTGCCATGGAGTTTACCCGGGACAGAGACCTGACCACCCGGCAGGCCATGGAGATCTACAAGCAACTGAACGCTTTCACCGACCAGGTGCTTCTTGCCAGCATAAAAGCGTACCAGGCACAAAGGGCGGACCAGCAAGCGCCAGCGACGGCATAGGCCTTCCGTCCGCCGGCCTGGGGCACATGCTGCCGGCGGGCCACCAAACCACACAGGAGGGGGCAGTGAGCGAGAACGACAGACAGTTCGTGAAGTACACCTTTTACAAGGTCGATAGGGGCTGGCGCCTGCTCCCAGGCGAGGAGAAGAGGAGGGGAAAGGAGCAGTTTTTAGCCATCCTGGACGA
>JADFJI010000275.1 GCA_022566235.1 Chloroflexota bacterium | reverse complement strand
AAGCGCCTAGAGGTACGCACCGAAAACCGTCGTCGGAGCAACCGGCGATGGTCCTCAGTTGTTGTCATCCTTAGCTTGGTTGCCGCTGGCATGGCTGCAGTAGGAGGGTTTTTTATCGTCGGCACTGCAGGAGGGGGAGTGGATGGACCTGAAGCTGCTGCCTTAGGTGGAGTTTCGGCAGCCGGTGGGCTGCTCCTTGCTTTCGCCCGCGGTCTTGAGAGTGCTTTCAAGTTTCAAGAACGAGCCGATTTCTATCGCGTGCTAAGGAGTGAAGCTGCCAATTTAATTGCCGCGACGCGTTATGTAGTGAAGACCGATAATGAATTTCGCTCAATGGTGCGCAAATATCAGTCACTTAATTTTCGCACGGCTACGGCTGTGCCAAAGGGACAGGGCATGCAGGCTATCAAATTGTTCTATGAGGACTTGGACAACCAGGGCATCATCGAAGTGCCGCGTGAACTTCTGTCGACGGAGTAAATTACGTTGATGCAGAAGACCACAGCCATAAACGGGCTCCTGACCCGTTAGGAGTTAGACGTAGCTCGTGGCCTAACGGACAAAGCAATGGGTTGTCAGCAGATCACTGGCGGATGAGGAATGGGTGACCGTCAGGTGGGATTGGGTGGATGAGGCGAGGGAGGTGAACTGATCTTCAGAGGCGATTCAGCTTTAATCAAAAAACTCCCTGTGATAGCATGGTTCCCGTGGCGACTACGGAGGCACTCCTGGGGTATTGCGCAATCCAGATGACAAAGGCAAAGACCCCAACTGTCGTATAAACTGTCGTACAAAAGGCCCCAGGGGCAGCCCCGGGGCCTTGTTTTGGGTCATTTTAGCTATGGTGCGGAAGGTGGGATTCGAACCCACACGCCCTAAGGCACATGATCCTAAATCATGCTCGTCTGCCAATTCCGACACTTCCGCCGATTTCCAGATTATAAACCTGGTGGGCCGCCAGGGACTCGAACCCTGAACCTACTGATTAAGAGTCAGTTGCTCTGCCAAATTGAGCTAGCGGCCCCGGTTGCCAAACAACACGTCCCACGCTGGCCCACCCGTAAGCTACGAACAGGGCTCGGGACAATACGGCGCTATGTCGAGTTAATCCAGCCCCGGGTCACCGGTCCGATGCCAGCACTCCCCCGAAGGACCAGTCCTCCTGCGACACCTCATTGAACACTATATCGACAGCCTCCTTCTTGGTATTGGCTATCGTCACCATGGCATCGGTTATCACCCGGGCCAGCTCCGCCTTCTGGGCCTTGGTCCTTCCCGGGTACATCTCTATGGTAACCCTTGGCATCTTTCCCTCCTGATATTGATTCTTCTGTCTAGCGTGATGTTAATTCTTCTGTCCAGCGAAGGTGCTAGTAGCCCACCTTCTTATTCACCAAGTTTATCAGTTCCTCACCCTTGATGTACCTCTCCACGTTCCGGCAAAGCAGATCGGCTATCCGGTCGTCGTACCCCATCACATCTCCGGTCTTATGCGAGGCCATAATCACGTTATGAAGGCCCCATATCTCGCTATCCTTAGGCAGCGGCTCCACCTCGAACACATCCAGCCCCGCCCCCGCTATCCACCCCTCCTTTAGCGCCCGCACCAGTGCCGTCTCAACTACGACGCTCCCCCTGGCCACGTTGATCAGATAACCGGATGGGCCTATCAACTTCAGCTCTCGCTCCCCTATCAGCTTCGTCGTCTCCGGCGTGCCCGGCACAGTCAACACCACGAAGTCGCTCTCCTTGAGCAGCACATCCAGGTCCGAAGCCGGTAACACCTCGTCTACATCCCCCACATTGGACTGGCGATGTGTGGCGCTCCTGCGGGTTGCTATAACCCGCATCTCGAAGGCCTTGCACAGCCGGGCTACGTCACCCCCGATGGCCCCCAGACCCACGACCCCAACGGTCTTTCCCTTCAGCTCCCACTGATCGTAGAACTCTGTGCTCCAGACCCTGTCGTTGCGCTCGGCTAACAGGTCGTTGGCCCGTTTGCTGAACATCAATATCACCATCACAACCCACTCGGCTATGTTGAGGGCCGCTATCTGGCGGGCATTGGTAATCACGATGGGCGATTCCAGTATATCCTTCCCAACATCTATATCTATGCCGTCCCACACGTACTGAAGCCACTTCAAATTGGGAGCCCGCTTCGGCAGATTGCCGGGCAGTGTGGCCGAGTAATACACCTCCACGTCCCGGATCACATCGTCCACCTTCGCCCTGGCCGCGCGCGCCTCCGGCGAGTCCGCCCCGTGCTCTTTGGCGGTGCTGTACTCCTCCTTGACCAGATCGATGACGTTCAGCAACCGCAGATCCGAGGATATCGCTTCGAGCCTCTTCAGGTACTCCTCGGGTATGGAATGACCGTATGCTATCTTTAGCTCTCCCACATCGGCTCCTTTCCGAAAAATCTGCACCAAACACGGCGAACTCGATTATAGCAACAGGTCGGCGCCCCTTCAACGCGCAGAGAGGGTCAAAGGCCGTGGGAAAGCCGGGTTATCAACCTTTCGGGCAGCCCGGCCTGGCGCATCTTCTCCTGGGTGACGGGGATATCGTAGGGCACACGGTAGTGGCAGATCGTCCCCTGTTCGCCATCGTAGATAGCGTAGCTGGAGGTCGGATCCCGGTCCCTGGGCTGCCCCACCCCACCCGGGTTGATTACCAACCGGCCCTCCTCAAGCTGTACAGGCTCCCCAACGGGAAACTCCTTGAAGGCACACTTCATCGACGACTCATCCATATAACAGACAAAGGGCAAGTGAGAGTGGCCTACCAGAAGGTAACGGGTCTGAAAGTGCTCCAGATTGGCCAGGGCCGTCCCCTCTGAAACCAGGTACTCCCAGATCGGGTCCCGGGGGCTCCCGTGGGCCAGGGTGAAGTCACCTTTGGATGTCACAAGCGACAGTTGATTCAGGAACAGCACCTCCTGTGGTGTCAGCTGCCGGCGAGTCCACTCGGCTGCCGCCGCCGCGTTGGGATTGAAGAGAGAGGTGTCGATCTTTCCCGTCGCCGCCAAATCGTGATTACCCGCTATGCAGACGTGGGGATGCTGCCTGAGGAGCGCTATCACCTCCCGGGGGTTGGGGCCGTAGCCCACCAGGTCCCCCAGACACCACACCTCATCGACCCCGCCCCGGCTTTCAACATCGTCCAGAACGGCCTGGAACGCCTCCAGGTTGCTATGGATATCTGCAACAATGGCAGCTCGCACTCATTTCTCCCTCAGGGGTCTGGTAGCAAACTATAGCAGTTTGGCCCGTGGCCCGCCATAAGAGATACGGAGGCTATCCTTGAAGCTGTTCGACATGGTTGAGAAAGAGGAGTGCCCAACGCCCAGTCCCGAGTATCGGGACGAGTCGGGGCCGGGGGCTTGTCCCGACAAGTCGGGACAAACCAAATTTATCCCCCTTCCTGTCCAGGCCTGTCCTGAGCAAGGCAGAAGGGTCGAACCATGCCGGGGATTTGCGGGCCTGCCCCAGTCCCATGCGGTGGGGATTCCATCCCGACTCATCGGGATGGCGGGGGGTATGGTCCCGACCAGTCGGGACCATATTTATTTTCTCCCCCTCTCCCTTATCGAGGGAGAGGGGGACAGAGGGGGTG
>JADFJI010000274.1 GCA_022566235.1 Chloroflexota bacterium | reverse complement strand
CGCCTAAGCCTCGTCAGCGCCGACTCTGGTCCGGATGGCCTTGAGGCGGTCCACGTTCTCCCGGTCCGGGCCCTTCTTCTCCATGCCGGGAACCTCCAGGAGGAAGGGCACGCCGCGGAAGGCCGGGTGGGCCATGATGAACTCGAAGCCCTGAGCGCCGATGTTCCCCTCGCCGATGTTCTCGTGGCGGTCCACGCCGCCGCCCAGGGGGATCTTGGAGTCGTTGGCGTGGACCGCCACCAGATTCTTGAAACCCACCTCCCGGTCGAACTCCGACATCGCCTCCTCCATCCCGGCCGTTTCGGCGATGTTGTAGCCCGCGGCAAAGGTGTGGGCCGTATCGAGGCAGACCTTGACCCTCTGATGGGAGAGCTCCCGCATCACGGCGCCAATCTCGGAGAAGCTGGCGCCGATGTGGTTTCCCATCCCCGCAGCATTCTCGATGATCAGCCAGGTGTCCTCCGGGGTGTTGTCCAGCACGTGTTTCATGGAGGAGACCACCTGAGGCAATACCGCATCGAACCCCCGGCCCTTGTGGCTGCCCAGGTGGAATATCACTCCAGCGGCGTCCACATCCGAGGCCATCTTCATGTGGGCAATCAGGGAATCGATGCCCTTGCCCAGGTTCTCCTCGACCTCGGTGCCCAGGTTGATGAGATACACCCCGTGGAAAAAGACCGACGAGATATTGGCGGCCCGGGCCCCTTCCTTGAAGGCGTCGATCTTCTCCTGGGGTTGGGGCTTGTACCGCCAGCTCTGGGGCGGAGCGCCGAAGACCTGGATACACTCGGCGCCGATCTTCTTGGCGTTCTCGATAGCGTTGTCGATTCCGCCGGCGGTGGATACGTGGGCCCCGATTTCCATGTCTATGTATCCTTTCTATACCCTTATGTTACGCCCAGTCCCGAGTATCGGGACGAGTCCGCCAATTCCCGAATATCGGGACAAGCCGGGACTGCACTTTCCGCTTCATAAGACATACTGAATGGCCTACTTGCAGGCGTGATTAGCCCGAAGGCCTCTGGCCGTAGATGATGGCGGCCTCCAGGTACTTGTAGACGCAGTCCACATTGACGAACCCTGCTTTGCGCATCCAGCCCAGATAGCGGAGGTATCTTGTCAAGGATGTCCCCAGGTGCTCGCCGTGCCTTTTCTCCTCTTCGTATTGTTCCATGTCGAGGCCCTGGGCCTGGAAATCCCGGCGCTCGAGTTCCTCGTACACGCCTGCCAGCTCCTCGGTGTCGGGCTCGAACATGTCGGAGACGATGAGGCACCCGCCATGCTGAAGCATGGCGTACAGCCGGTGAAAGAGCCCGGGCTTGTCCTTTTTGGTCAGATGATGTATGACGTTGGCAGTTAAAATCACCTGGTACCGGGTCTCGGGAAGGTCGGTGGTCACATCCTGCTGAATCAGGCGTACCCGGTCTCCAAAGGGATGAAGCTTTTGTCCTGTCTGGTGGAGCATCCCTTCCGAAACGTCGTAGCCGTCGTATCTGGCCGATGGAAAACTGTGTAGGACCTTGGCCGCGAGGGTCCCGGTGCCCACACCCAACTCCATGAAGGGGCCCTCATCGGCCCCCGAGACGGCCATCAGGGAGAGGATCAGATCGTGGTGCCGCTGGTGCTCCCGAGACTTGGTGAAGACCAGATCGTCGTATTCAGAGGCGTGCTCGTTGTAGTAGGCGCGGTTCAGCTCCCCGGGGCTCTGCCTTTTTGCCCGTTCTTCCGTATGGTGGCCGTGAGTGGTCAAACCCCTGGAGTCCCCTTTCATCCGGATTAAGGGCTCGGGCCCTCTTAAGTGGCCGTCTTTCTAGCTTCGTCGATCACATCCCGAATGTAAGCGATGATGTCCCGGGTGTTGGTCCCGGGGCCGAAGACCTCCTTTATACCCATCTCCTTCAGGGGCGGGATGTCGTCTTCGGGTATGATGCCTCCGGCCAGGACTATCTTATCGTCCAGCCCTCGGGCCTTTAGCTGGTCCAGAATCTGGGGGAACAGCTCCATGTGGGCCCCGGATAGGATGCTGATGCAGACAACGTCCACGTCTTCCTGGAGTGCGGCCTCGGCTATCATCTCCGGGGTCTGGCGAATCCCCGTATAGATCACCTCCATGCCCGCGTCCCTGAGGGCCCGGGCGATGATCTTGGCCCCCCTATCGTGGCCGTCGAGGCCCGGCTTGGCTACCAGCACCCGGATGATCTCTGTTTCTACTTCCGCCATGGTCTTTCCTCGTCCTCTTCTGAGGGCCGCCGCTGAGTTCGATTAGAGCGGCTTAAGTCTAGTGCCTCCGGGCGATAAATATCAACTCACCGGGGTAGATGGCACCGTAGGGTTTACGATCGAAGTCGGAGTTCAGGGCCTCGACCTCGAAGCCCGACCTGGCCAGAAGGTGCTCCATCTCGTAGCGAAATAAGTACCACATGGGAAAGGGGTGGGCAACCCCCTCTTGAGTCCCGTCGGGATGAGTGACGACATTCGTGAGTGATGCACAACGGCTCTCATTGAGGAAAGTACTTCGTCTGCGCCCCCGGGCACTTTGATATATGGAATTCCGGTTACAGTGCAACTTTGAACACCGTAAAAAACACGTAGGCTACCTAATATCGATAACCCTTTCAAGATCATCAACGGTCATGCGAGCTTTAACCAAGGGATGATACAACGCTCGAATGATCATTTCGTCAAGCGCTGAAAATTCTGTGACGGTAGAAAAGCCCCCATAAAGGACGCTGTCAGTATATGTGATTGGATGAAACTCCAGACCTAAGTTGTGAGTGAATTCATGAAGAATTGCATGTTTAATCTGCGTAGGGGGTATTAGAGATACAGCAGCAATAGCCCATTTTATCTCACTTGTGTAAGGATCTAGGCCAAATTGGGAACTGCCTTTGATAAGAGCGGGCTCATCCTCACTCAGAGAAGGAAAAAGCTTAGATAATGTTAAGCGACTAAAACCTATATAAAAAGGATAATTAACATTATCTGGATAGCGATTAGTTTCATCGAAACTCTTAACAAATTCAACATTAAGTATAATATCAAGTCCTGTTAATTCTCGTGCTTCTTTAACCACTGAATTTTGCAGATAACTGATGGTTTCTTTATTTTCTTCAGTTTCAGTTGCGTAAACAAGGATTACGGGAGGATTCTCATAAGACCACTTTGTAATAAGGTCTTGTCCAGGATATCCGCCCTTATCCTTACTCTTGACTGCAACTTCTTGAAATAGACTCCATCCAGCTTGCGTAAGCACAGGTTTTGCAATAGAAATAGGTGTTGGCGTAGGTAGAGGTGGGGTTGGCGTATATGTTGGTTGAGGCGTTGGGCTAGGCGTTGGCGAAGGAGGTGGCGATGGGTTTGGAGTAGGAGGAACAGAAGTAACAGTTGGCTTGGCTGTTGGGGTAGGACTTGGTTCAGCAGTAGCTGCCGGCTTAGGACTGCTAGGAACCGGTTGAGTCACAGGAACAAGGGCAGTTTTTTCTCCACCACAACCAGAACGTGCTGGATGCCATCGACGCCAGCCGCGGGCGACCGTTGGGGCGCGTGCTCTTCGCGCTGGGCATCCGCCACGTCGGCTCGGAGACGGCGGCGCTGCTGGCGCAGCACTTCGGCAGCATGGA
>JADFJI010000011.1:10426-17008 GCA_022566235.1 Chloroflexota bacterium | reverse complement strand
GCCGGGGGTCAGGTCCACCGCATTACCGCCCGCTGCGTTGGCTACCTGGAAGGTCAGTACATCTACATTGCCGTCCTCATCGGTATCCTCTGCTATCACGGAGCCACGTATTTCCAGGCTGCCTTGTGCCTGGCTCAGCCCAGCATTGATGGTCTGTTTGGCCTGATCGCTGGAGAACAGGCCAGTGGAGAGAGCGGCAAAGGCGAAAACCGACGAGACCACTACAAAAGCGATTAACACGATGGCCGTTTCCAGGCCGGTGATGCCTCGCTGGTCTCCGCTCAGCCTCTCCCCTCTGCGCCATATCTTGGAGATCGGTTTGCTCATCTTTTCCTCCTTTGAAATTCAAATCCTCTTCTAGGGGCTGCCTCCCAATCCGGAGGCCGGCCCCTTGCTCTCATCTGTCTGTTTGGCTTATGTCTGTTTGGCTTATCACCCCCTATACCCGCGTAGTAGAGTTTTCCATTTCTCACCCGGCTAAAGAGGCCGGGCTTTCCTGGTCTGAAGCCGGCATTTTAGGTGGTAGGCTAGTCGACGTATCCAGTAGGGGCCCCGGCCGTGGGGCTCGGGGCCCGGACGACTACACACCGGCTCAACTATTGTTAGCCATCTACCACAGCGGCTGTGGCCCCGTTGCTCATTACCTTTCCCTGAGCAAGATCCAAACACACCCCGCACTGGATACAGGTGATGAATGAGCCGTATTGATCGCTCTCGTCATAAAGATCACCCGAACACCGGGGACACTTCTTGAACCAGATCATCGGCAACCTCCTTCGGACAGGTCTTAATGAACCTAGTGTTCCATTTGCGATGACGTCCCCCAAGTTCCTGTGGTATCTCCGTAACGAGACTTGCGTATCAGGGCCGGCGATCCCAAAGGGACACGATTGAGCCCAAAGAGCGCAGGATTGGTAACCGTTGGATAGACGCATCGAGAGGGAGGTATGAACGGAACTCAAAAGGACCGAGGCCCCGCTCCGGCCTCTCACCAGCAATACAGGTCCCAGGCCAGAAGGGCTAGATCAGCTTTCTTCGATACGCCTCGGCCACGGCGTGGGCCCTATCATTTACCCCAAACGCATCGAAAATATGCCTGAATTCACGTTTGAGGGTCGCCTCGCTGATGAACAACAGAGACGCCATATCCCTGGAGGAACGGCCCTCGGCCACCATTTTAAGCAGGGCCCTTTGCCTGGGGGACAGTCCCAACGGAGGGTTATTCAGCGCCGCGGCAGAGACCTGTTCCATCAGGTGTCGGGTCAAGGAGGGGTCTACTAGAGCCTCGCCCTGAATCACCTTGACCATTCCGCCGATTAGTTCATCCATGGGCGAGGTCTTGAGCAGAAATCCGTCGGCCCCGGCCCGTATAGAGGGCGTCAAGAATTCTACGCCATAGGCGCTCAGGATTATGACCTTTGTCGCCGGATGCGTCGTCTTTATCTGGCGGGTCGCCTCCACTCCATCCATCCCTGGAAGACTGATATCCATCACAACCACATCGGGCGAGAGACGCTTCATCTGTGCCAGGGCGTCCTCAGCGCCACCAAATTCCCCGACAATCTCTATATCTGCCCTGTCTACCAGTTTCCTCGCAAGCACCTCTCTAATCAACGGATGGTCGTCTACGAGAAACACCCGGTGCTTCTTCATCTACTGCTCCTCCTGGGAGCAACCAGGCCGGTGAGCGGCCTCGTACATCGGCCTGTTCCAGGGACGTTTTGAAAGATTGTCTCGGACATCCGGGCGGAGCCTTCAGATGTGAGAGGTGAGAGAAACATACGCAATTATCATTCCGCTAACCTTCATCAGGTAGTGTGCCAACCCTTTAGTGCCTTAAGGGTAAGCCTATACTCGATCCGTGGGTCTCCCACTATCGGGATATGTGCCTGCAGGTCAAAAGAAACCCTGGATCATGTCGTATATGTGGCGTTGCTCCGCCGTGGCCTAAAAAGCATAACAGGATGCCAGTTTCGTGATAGATTAGAGGCCCCATCTATCTCAGGAGACAGAGATGAGAATTCGAGGTGCCGGGCCAGGGCCCGAGGGAGATACGATATGAAGGCAATACATGTTCGAAAGCAGGGAGGGCCCGAGGTCCTAAGGCTGGAGGAAGTGGAGCTTCCAGCCCCGGGCGCCGGCCAGGCCCAGGTAAAGCTGGCCTCTATCGGCATCAACTACCTGGATATCTATCAAAGAGAGGGTGTATACAAGATGGACCTGCCCTTCATCCCCGGGAACGAGGGGGCGGGAATAGTCACGGCCGTGGGCCCCGACGTGACCGAGGTGCAGATCGGGGACCGGGTAGCTTACGCCGGGGCCCGGGGCTCCTACGCCGAGTACGCCAACGTTCCGGCCTGGCGGCTGGTCCAGCTTCCGAAAGCCGTGGATTTCTCCGTAGGAGCCGCCATAATGCTCCAGGGCCTGACGGCCCACTACCTGGCCCTGAGTACATATCCACTGAAGCAGGGGGATACCTGTCTGGTACACGCCGCGGCGGGTGGCACGGGACTCCTTCTAACCCAGATCGCCAAGTCAAAGGGGGCCAGGGTTATCGGCACCGTGTCCACCCAGGAGAAGGCGGAGGCGGCACGAGGTGCCGGCTGTGACGAAGTGGTCCTCTACACGAAGCAGGACTTCCTGGCAGAGGTCAAGGATATGACCCAGGGCAAGGGTGTACAGGTAGTGTACGACGGCGTGGGCCAGGACACCTTCGATAAGAGTATCGACTCCCTGGCCCCCAGGGGCTACATGGTCCTATACGGCCAGTCCAGCGGCCCGCCCCCGCCTTTCGACCCCCAGATATTGAACAGCAAGGGGTCCCTCTTCCTGACCCGGCCATCTTCGGTCCATTACACCTTGACCCGAGAGGAGCTGCTTTGGAGGGCCAACGATATACTGGGTTGGTCGGCCTCGGGCTCCCTGAAGGTGCACATCGACAGCGAGTTCCCTCTGGAGCAGGCCGCCGAGGCCCAGGGACGCCTGGAGGGCCGGCACAACATAGGCAAGGTCCTTCTCCGGCCCTAGGCCCAGTCTGAGGAATTCATTCTCCGACCAGCTAGTCGGGACTGTGATTGGGAATTACATGACGCGAGCCGCTGATAAGGCTCAATGGAATACAGGGAGGTGCCATCTTGGCGAATCAGATAGCCGGCCTTAGCTTAGAAACAAACAGGGATTGGCTCGACCTGGCATCGGAGTACAGCCTTCGGACCTGGGCCAAACACCCGATTGTCCTGGAGCGGGCCAAGGGGTGCAAGATCTGGGACGTGGAGGGGAAGGAGTACCTGGACATGATGTCGGGGCAGCTGTGCGTATCGGTGGGCCACGGCCATCCCCGGCTTCTGGAGGCGATCAACCAGCAGGCCCGGCGGATCATGCAAACGGGTTCCGCCTTCTCCGCCCCCGAGGAGATCGCCCTGGCCAAGAGGCTGGCCGACCTGGCCCCGGGTGACCTCCAAAAGTCCTTCTTCGGTTGCTCAGGCTCCGAATCAAACGAGACGGCGATGCGAATCGCCAGGTTCGTCACGGGCCGACAGGAGATGGCCGCACTGGCGGACAGCTATCACGGCCTGACCTTCGGGGCCTGGTCGGTGACCGGTCGGGGCTACCGCTCCAACCATCCTGAATATGGGCTGGGAATGCCTGGTGTGACCTTCCTCCCTACCCCCAACCCCTACCGATGCCTTTTCTGCAGGGGACAGGGAGCCTGCGACCTCACCTGCTTCCAATACTCCCAGGACCTCATGGACAAGACCACCACCGGCCAGCCGGCGGCCATCATCATCGAGCCCCTACTGGGAGGGCCTATAGTGGTGCCGTCCAGGGAGTACATGCAGGAGCTTCGCCGCTTCTGCACCGAACGGGATATTCTGTTGATCGCCGACGAGGCCCTCACGGGGCTGGGGCGGACGGGCAAGTGGTTCGCTTCGGAGCACTTCGACATCGTCCCGGACATCATGACCCTGTCCAAAAGCCTGGGAGGAGCGGTCCCACTGAGCGCGACTATAGTTACAGGAGCCATCGCCGAGAAGCTGGAGTCCGGGAGCTACTATCAGAGCAGCTCCCACACCGGCGACCCGTTTCTCTGCGGCGTCGGCCTGGCCAACCTGGACATCATCGAGGAAGAGGGCCTGGTCGAGAACGCCGAAAGGATGGGCGCCTACTTCAAATCGGGCCTGGAGGAACTCCGTAACCAGTACGAGATCGTCGGCGACGTTCGGGGCCTGGGCCTGCTGCTGGGCCTGGAGATAGTCAGGGACAAGGAATCGGCCGAGCCCGCCATAGACCTGATGCAGCACATCGAGGACTACTGCCTGGATCGCGGCCTGATACTATTCACCACTGAGGGAACACCCATCATACGCCTGGCCCCGCCCCTGGTGATAACCCGGGCGGAGATCGACACGGCCCTGTCCATCATGGAGGAGGCCATCCGCTCTGCCGCCGAGGGCGGCGGCGGGTAACGAAGCCTCGTTGACCCCCTTGGCTCGGCCCCTCTATACTGGCCCCATCAAGCCAGGGGAGGTGAGATATGGGTAGGATTAAGGTAGACTGGCACGGCTCTTTCGCAGTCATCGTGACCCCCTTCACCAAAGGTGGGGACATCGATGAGTCGGGGTACCGCAAGGTGATAGACCTGGTCATCGAGGCCGGTTGCCACGGCTTGATTTCGGCGGGCAGCACCGGCGAGTTCTTCCTGATGACCAACGATGAGCGCAAACGGGTCTTCGCCATAGCGGTAGACCAGGCCCGGGGCCGGATACCCGTGATCGCTGGCACCTCGGCCACCCGCACCTCCGACGTGATCGACCTCACCAGGACCGCCGCGGGAGTGGGTTGCGCCGGCGCCATGATCCTGCCTCCTATCTACATCGGCGTGGACGACCGGGAGGTTGTAGATTTCTACACCCGCATCTCCGAAGAGGCGGGCCTGCCCATCATGCTGTACAACAGCCCCACTGCGGTTAAGAACTACCTGACGCCTCAACTGGTGGAGCAGCTGATGGTGCTGGACAACGTGGTGGCCATCAAAGACAGCTCCTTCGACATCCGTCAGCTCAACGACCTGGTCCGGTTCTGCGGCCACGAAATCAGGGTCTTCATCGGCCTGGAGGACATGCTGCTGTCGGCGCTGGCGGTGGGGGCCGTGGGTGCGGTGGCCATGGCACCCCAGGTGGTCGGGCGCATGGCCGTCGAGCTTTACGAGGCCGCCGTGGCCGGCGACATGGAGAGGGCCAGGGAGCTTCATCTCAAGATACTCCGAGTCTACGACCTCTTCAAGGTGGGCAGCGGGTACATCGCCCTGAAGGAGTCGATGAACCTGCTGGGCAAGCCCGGGGGCTACACCAGGCCACCGATGAAGATGTTCACCGAGTCTCAGAAGGCCAAGCTCAGGAAGATATTAGAGGACGTCGGCCTCCTGGAGCCTTCCACCGCCCAGGCTACCGCCGCATCCTGAGGCCCCACATCCGACCCTCGGGCCAAACCTCCCAGTCTCCAACGCGGGTCAAAGCCCCCAGTCTCTAATGATGGAAAGGAGTGAAACAATGGAGAGATTCGCCGGGGTAATGCCTCCCATACCCACTCCATTTAACGATGACTATTCATTGAACGCGGACGCCCTCCGAAGCCTGGTGGAATTCCTGGTAGTGGAAGGGGTGCACGCCATCATCCCCCTGGGCAGCACCGGAGAGTTCGCCCGTCAGTCCATCGAGGAGCGAAAGAGGGTATTGGAGGTCTGTCTCGACCAGGCCCAGGGCCGGATACCCGTGATCGCCGGCACCGCGGCCCCAGGGACCCGAGAGGTGATCGAGTTGAGCCAGCACGCAGAGAGGGCCGGGGCCAGGGGCCTTCAGGTCGTGGCGCCCTTCTACGGAAAGCCCAGCGAGGATGAGCTCTTCGAGCATTACCGGCGGGTCGCAGATAGTGTCGGCATTCCAATTCTCATCTACAACAACCCCGGGACCTCCGGCATAGACATGAGCCCCCCGTTTCTAGCCAGGCTCTCCGAGATACCCAACATCACGGGGGTGAAAGAGGCCACGGGAGACCCCAAACGGGTCCGCCAGATCCTGAAGCTCGCCCCCGATGGCTTCGACGTATATGCGGGCACCGACGACTACTTCTTCGAGTCCTTCCTCTTCGGCGCCAGTGGCTGGGTCTCAGGCTCCGCCAATCTTATCCCTCGCCGATGCGTCGATCTCTACGAGCTGGCGGTGGTAAAGGAGGACTTCAAAGCCGCCAAAGTGGCATATGCAGACATCGTCGACCTTTGCGACATGATGGAGACCGAGGCCTTCGTCCAGAACATCAAGGCGGGACTCGAAATCCTGGGGCTGGAAGCGGGGCCTCCAAGACCTCCCTTCCTGCCCGCCGGGCCGGAGGCTAGAGACCAGATAAAGACCCTCCTCGACAACTTGGGTGCCCGATCGATACCCTCGGTGACGTCCAGGGCAGCCCCTGTCGCCCCAACCAGCTAGCCCTTCTGAGGCCGTTTAATAAGCTCCTCCAAACGGGGAGTGCAGAGGGGCGGAGCCCCCGTTCGTGGTGAGCTTGTCCCGAGTATCGGGACTTGTCGAA
>JADFJI010000011.1:0-10370 GCA_022566235.1 Chloroflexota bacterium | reverse complement strand
TTGGTGGGGGGGGGGGGGCCCCCCACAAAATGGATTTGCCCTTCAACAAAGCTGCACCCCCCTCAGGAGACGCCACATGGACAAGCTGATCTACGCTTCAGCGACGGCCCTGGCCCAGGCCATTCGTCACAAAGAGGTCTCTTCGACGGAGGTGGTGGAGGCCCACCTCAGGCGCATCGAGGAGGTAAACCCCCGCCTGAACGCGGTGGTCCTGTTGACCGGAGACCGCGCCCTTGCCGAGGCCCGTGAGGCCGATGCCGCTCTGGCCCGAGGAGAGGTCAAAGGGCCCCTTCACGGCGTGCCCATGACCATCAAGGACGCCCTGGACACCGAGGGCGTCATCTCCACCGGTGGCACCCTGGGCCGCGCCGCCTTCGTCCCGAAAGAGGACGCTACCGTAGTCAAGCGTCTCAGGGATGCCGGTGGCATCATGCTTGGCAAGACCAACCTGCCTGAGCTGAGCCTCTTCTGGGAATGTGACAACTTGATACACGGCAGGTGTAACAACCCTTATGATCTGACTCGCGGCCCCGGCGGAAGCAGCGGCGGTGAGGCTGCCATCATAGCGGCAGGAGGCTCGCCTTTTGGGATCGGGAGCGATGCCGGCGGCAGCATACGCCAGCCCGCCCACTACTGTGGGATAGCCGGCATCAAGCCGACTTCGGGCTGCGTGCCCCGAACCGGCCATTTCCGCCCTCCAGGTGGCATCCAGGACTTCAGGAACCAGGTAGGGCCCCTGGCCCGTTTTGTCGAGGACCTGATGCTCGTCCTGCCCATCATCGCAGGCCCCGACTCTCGTGATCCGGCCATAGTGCCCGGGCCCCTGGGCGATCCCCAGTCCGTGGACTTGAAGGGGCTTCGGGTCTCCTTCCACACCGATAACGGCATCGCCTCCCCCACGCCCGAGACCGCAGAGGCCGTCAGGAGGGCCGTACAGTGCCTGGCCGACGCCGGCGCACAGGTTGAGGAGTCCCTTCCAGCTGACATCGGCCAGGTCCCTGAGATTTACGGTCGTTTGAGGCGGCTCAGCGGAAGGTCCGAGATAAAGCAGGTCCTGGATGCCATAGGGACCAGGGAGGTCCATCCATTCACCAGGAAATGGCAGGAGTCTCTGGCCGACACTTCGGCCTCCGCGGAGGAGATATTCGACTGCATGGCCGAATGGGACGCGTTCAGAGGCTCCATGCTCTCCTACATCCAGGACTACGACGTCATCTTGAGTCCGGTGTGCGCCGAGCCCGCCCTCCCCTACGGCCAGACCATGGACGCCGATAAGCTGCCGGGGTTCAGTTACGTCACGTGGTACAACCTGACCGGGTGGCCGGGTGTAGCAGTGCGGGGCGGCACCTCCCCCGAGGGCTTGCCTATAGACGTTCAGGTCGGGGCCGGGGCGTGGCATGACCACGTGGCCCTGGCCGTCGCCCGGCACATAGAGTCGGCCCTGGGCGGCTGGCAACCCCCGCCCCTTTAGAGAACCTCCAGCGTCGAGGGCAACCGGGTATTGTTCGGCCTTGACGCCGCGCTTTGCGGCGAATACGATTCCAACCGTCAACCGCTCTCAACAGGAGAACCGTCATGGGTCAACTATCCCGCAAGGCCGCCATCGTCGGCGTAGATGAGTCCGACAAGATCGAGATCGGCATCGACAGCTACAGGCCCGCCATCATGGGCACGACCCACATGGTATCGGCCGGCCACTACCTGGCCACGGCGGCAGGGTACCGTATGCTGGAGGAAGGGGGCAACGCCGTCGACGCCGGGGTTGCCTCCGGGATAGCCATCAACGTCCTGCTGCCCGAGAGCACCAATTTCGGGGGCGTGGCGCCCATCATGGTCTACCTGGCCGCCTCGGACTCGGTGGTGACCATAAGCGGCCTGGGCCGCTGGCCCCGGGCCGCCAACATCGACTACTACATGAGCAATGCGGGGGGCGAGATTCCTCGAGGAATACTTCGCAGCGTCCTTCCCTCCGCCGCCGACGCCTGGCTCACGGCCCTGGAGCGTTACGGCACCATGACCTTCGAGCAGGTCGTCGCTCCGGCCCGAGAGCTGGCCGGCAACGGCTATCCGATGTCCCCGGTAGTACACGCCGGTCTGACCCACAACTCGGAGTCCCTGGCCATGTGGCCCTCCACCCGGGAGATATTCATGCCCGACGGACGGGTGCCCGAAACCGGCGCGCTGTTCGTGCAGAAAGACCTGGCCCGTACTTTTGAAAGGTTGGTAGAGGTGGAGCTGGCCAATGCCCACAGGGGCAGGGAAGCCGCCATCAGGGCTGCCCGGGACCATTTCTACAAGGGTGACATGGCCCGTGAGATGGCCAGTTTCAGCCAGGAGCAGGGAGGCCTGATAACCTACCAGGACCTGCACGACTTCTCCGTCAAGATAGAGGAGCCGGTGAAGGGGCGCTTCAGGGACTATACCATCTATACCTGCGGCCCCTGGTGTCAGGGCCCGGTGGTGGCCCAGGTCCTGCAGATGCTGGAGGATGACGACTTAAGCGCTATGGGCCACAACAGCCCCGACTATCTGCACCTGGTCTCCCAGGCCCTGGACGCGGCCTTCTCTGACCGGCATCACTACTACGGCGACCCCGACTTCGTAGACGTTCCCATCGAGGGCCTGCTGTCAAAGGGTTACACTCGGGCGCGGCGGGAAGACATCGATATGGCCCGGGCCTTCGGCCAGATGCCCCAGCCGGGCAACCCCTGGCCCTTCCAGGACCAGCGTCGTAAGGGCCAGCTTTCCGGCGCGCCCAAGTCCGTAGAGCTAACCCCGGTCTCCGGAGACCATCAGGAGGACACCAGCTATACCTGCGTAGTGGACAGGTGGGGCAACGCCTTCTCCGCCACCCCCAGCGACCCCGTCTCCGAGAGCCCCGTGGTACCGGGCCTGGGCTTCATAATGTCGGGGCGGGGCTATCAGAGCTGGCTTGAGCCCGACCACCCCTCAAGCCTTCAGCCCTGGAAACGACCTCGCCTGACCCCCAATCCAGCCATCGCCTTCAAGAACGGCAAGCTGTTCATGCCTTTCGGTTGTCCGGGAGGCGACGCCCAGCCCCAGGGCATGGTGCAGCTATTCCTCAACATCGCCGCGTTCGGGATGGACCCCCAGAAGGCCATCGAGCAGCCCAGGATAACCACCTGGAATTTCCCCAACTCCTTCTGGCCCCACACCTACCTCCCCGGCCGGCTGCGGGTCGAAGGCCGGATACCGCGTGAAACGGTGGACGAGCTTGCCAGACGGGGTCACGACATCGAGGTGGTCGAAGACTGGTCACGGACATTCATGTCCTCGCTATCGTCCATAGTCGTGGACCAGGAGTCGGGGGTGTTGTTTGGGGGCGCAGATCCCAGGCGCGATACCTACGTCATGGGAAGATAGGCCCTGGCGTCATGGGAAGATAGGCCCTGGGAAGGCTGGAACTCAGGCCTGATCTCCTTTCCCACACCCAAGCTGACCCTCTCATCAGCATCTCCCGCTACCCGGTACGCCTGACTGCTCGGCGTCGAAGGTAGATAACCCCTACCAGTAATATGACAGCCATCAGCATCACTATGGTCGATGCCGCCCCCATCATCGGCCCGTACTCCGCTACCCGGCCACCCCAGATATTCATGGGCAGCGTCTGAAAGAGCCTCGTCTTCAAAAACAGGGCTATCACCACCTCATTGAAGGAGACTAGAAAGGCGAGAAAACCGGCTATGGCCAGGCCCGGTAGGATCTGGGGCAGAATGATGCGATGGAAGGTGGTAAATCGGTTAGCCCCCAGGCTCATGGCCGCCTGTTCGTGTACCTCATCAGCGTTGCGGAAGGTTGCCGTCAGAATGATAACCACATATGGGAGCGCGAGAACGGTATGAGGGAACACGAAGCCGGGAATAGTGCCCATGAATGACCTCATGTATTCGTTGAAAAAGTAGAGTCGGAAGATGGCCTCGGCTATGACCACCGTGGGGATAACCAGGGGTACGAGCATCAGTGAGTTGATGATGGGCTTACCCGGATACCGTCCCCTGACCAGGCCGTATGAAACCAGTCCCCCCAGGACCAGCGAGAGTATCACCACCAGCACCGCTATTTCCAAGCTCCTTATGGTGGAGCCCGTCCAGTCCGCCAGGGGGTCGTCGCCGTTGAAATAGGTGCCGTACCATTTCAGGGTAAAGCCCCGGGGCGGAAACCATACGAAACTGGAGTCGTTGAAAGAGAGGATGACCACTATAAAGGTGGGAAGAAGAAGGTATAAGCCCACCAGGGCCACCACGATGCTCAGGACCACCCGGCGTCCCCGGGCCTCCCCGAAGGCTACAGGAGCAGAGCGCATAAAGGCTTCGCCGGCCCGATAAATGGGCCCGAAGCCTATGAACCTGACAAAAATGAAGAAAAGGGCCAGAATCGCCACCAGCAGGAGCATGGCAAGGGCGGCATTTAACCCACCTCCCCCCCGAAGGTAGGAGGCGATACCCCTGTTCTGAATACCGCCCAAGATATCCTGCGCCGCAAAAGAGCCGACGCTGAGGACGAATACCAGCAGCACTCCCGCCCAGACTCCCGGCATGCTGAGAGGGAGATACACCCGGCGAAAGTTTCTGAACGGCGTCGCCCCCAGGCCCGCGGCCACCATGGTAAGCCCTCGTGGGATTCCCAGCATGCCAGCGTAAATACACAGAATCATGAAGGGGAGATATGTCTGGACCACACCTACCATCACCGCGAAGCGGGTGAATAGTATCTCCAGTGGCTCGGCTATGATCCCTGTATCGACCAGTGTCTCGTTTATCCAGCCCCGCCTTCCGAGGACTATCCGCCATATAGACGTTTGGGCCACGAAATGGGTCAGGAAAGGGATGATCACCGCCACCAGGACCAGGGCCCGACGCCAGCCCGAACTGCTGGCAAGGTAATAGGCCACGGGGTAGCCCAGTATCAGGCTGATCACGGTCGTGGATACGGAGTACTCCGATGTGTTACGCCACAACATCCGGTAGAAATCGTTGTTCAGGGCCTTGTCGTAGTTGTCAAGGGTGAACCCTCCGCTCCCCCCGAAACTCTGTTGCAGCACCTCCCACAGCGGCAGAAAAAAGAAGAACACCAGCAAAAGGATCGCTGGAACCGCAAAGAGTAGGTAGTACGATGCCCCCCTCAAATTGGCGAAGAGGAGTTTCTTCCGGCCCCCGCTCATCGAGGTGACCAGCTCTGACATCGCCCTTTGTACCCCATTGACACTGGCCAAGACTGCTCTTTCTCCCTCGGAGACCGCCGCCCATCGGGAGGGCAGGCGCTTCGCTATGATACAGCACCGAAATCTTCCGCGTATGGCCCGGGCGTCGGCCAGTCCCATGACCCTGAGGTCGTTTAATAAGCTTCTCGAAAAGAGGAGTGTCCCGACTCGTCCCGATACTCGGGACTCGGCGGGGCAAATCTAATTTATCCCACCCTGATCGGGCTTGTCTGGCCTCTTTCCAGTACTGGAAAGAGGCCGAGGGTCTGGGGGTACACCCCCAAGAAATTCTTAACTCCCCCTTTCCCTTAGCAAGGGAGAGGGGGACACAAGGGGAGAGGGTAGGAAGAACGCAACTGTTACTAAGCATTATCCCTGGCCCTTCTGCTTGACAAGGACAGGAACAGAGGCTAACTATGTTCTCGAAGGGGAGACACGGCTACTTGCCCATTAACATGGTGGAATAGAACTGGGCCAATTTAGGAGGTTGAGAGATGACCACCTTCACCTGGGAGGAGGCCCGGCGTAAGCTCAAGGAAGGGCGGGAGCGGGCCCTTAGATTGGGCGGGCCCGAGGCCGTCGCCCGCCAGCGCAAGGCCGGTCGCAGGACTGTGCGGGAGAGGATCGCCGAGCTCGCCGACGAGGGCAGCTTCCTGGAGATAGGGACCCTGGCGACCCACAAAAGGGTCGACTCCCAGGGCAACGATCTGGAGCCCACGGCATCCAGCTACGTTATGGGCCTCGCCGAGGTCCATGGCCGTCCCGTGGCCCTGGGGGGTGAGGACTTCACAGTGGAGGGTGGGGCCATTGAGCAGGACCACGACCGTATCAAGGGTGGAATGGCCGGTTTCGTGGAGGACCTGGCCCACGAGTATCGTATCCCCCTCCTCATGTGCATGGAGGGGGTCGGCGGCGGGGTCGGCCGCGAGGAGAAGGAGGGCCACGCCCCACTGGTCAGCGGACACAACATCCAAAGAAGCTATCAGCTCCTGGGCGAAGTCCCGGTCCTAGCGGCCGCTATGGGGGCCTGCGCCGGGGCCACTGCGGCCCGCGTACTCGTAAGCCACTTCACCGTTATGACCCGGGACACCGCCTGCCTCTTTGCCGGAGGCCCTCCGCTAGTCGAACGGGCCCTGGGCCACAGGATCGACAAGTTCGATCTGGGCGGGGCCCACGTCCACACCCAGATGTCGGGGGCGATAGACAACGTCGCCGACGGCGAGAGCGACGCCATACGCCAACTCAGGCAGGTGCTAAGCTATCTACCCCAGAGCGTCTGGGAGATGCCACCCTACGCCCCTAGCGACGACCCCCCGGACCGACAGGACGATATCCTCCTGAAGATCATGCCCGAGGACCGGCGCCGGGCCTATGACGTTCACGATATCATCCAGGTTATTGTAGATCACGGTTCCTTCTTCGAGATAGGCCGGGACTGGGGACAGTCATTTGTATCCGGCCTGGCCCGGTTCGGAGGATATCCCGTGGGCCTTATGGCCAGCAATCCGATGCACATAGGTGGGGCCCTGGACCCCCAGGCCTCGGAAAAGAAGGCCCGATTCATCGACTTTTGCGATACCTTCCATCTCCCACTGGTTTACTTTATCGATGTGCCCGGCTTCATGATAGGCGGCGACGCAGAGAGGGGAGGCACCCTGCGCAAGGGGATGAGGGCCCTGCAGGCAATGATGGAGGCCTCTGTCCCCATGGTCTCGGTGTACCTGCGTAAGGCCTTCGGCATGGCGGGCCTGGCGACGGCCAACGCCGATCGCCTTCATCTGCGCCTGGCCTGGCCCACCGCCGAGTGGGGAGACATGCCCATCGAGGGCGGAGTGTTCGCCGCCCACCGCCGGGAGATAGAAGCGGCCCCTGACCCCAACGCCCTCAGGGCCCAGATCGAGGCCAGGCTTCTGGAGCAGGCGTCCCCCTGGAAGACCGCCGAGGCCTTCGGCGTCGAGGAGATGATCGACCCTACGGAGACCAGAGGGCTCATAATCCGTTTCGTAAAGGCCAGCCAGGGGTCCATTCGCACCAACCTGGGCCCCAAGGCCCGCTACGGCACCAGGCTATGACCTTTTCCATCCTAAAGGTTATTCGGCTCTGTTGACATCATCCTGCGGGAGCTTCCATCCCGACACATCGGGATGGCGGGGGCACTGTCCCGATACTCGGGACCAGATTTATTTTCTCTCCCCCCTCCTTCCCAAGCATGCCCTGAGCTTGTCCCGCTACTCGGGACTTGCCGAAGGGGGAGAGGGGGACACAGGGGGTGGGGGTTGCTAAAGCTCCCGCTAAATCCCCTTGCCCAGCTTCCTGTCCAGATTGAAGGCGGCGCTTATCAGGGCCAGGTGGGTAAAGGCCTGAGGAAAGTTGCCGAGGGCCTCGCCGGTAAGGCCTATCATCTCCGAGTAGAGGCCCAGATGGTTGGCGTAGCCCAGCATCCGCTCGAAGATAAAGCGGGCCTCCTCCAACCGGCCGGCCCTGGTGAGGGCTTCCACCAGCCAGAAGGTGCATGCGCTGAAGCTCCCCTCCTCCTGACCTCCCAGGCCATCGGCGGCAGCCTGCTTCACGTCGTATCTGTTCACCAGGGTATCGTTGGTAAGGTCCGACATGATGGCGTCTATAGTGGAGAGCATGCGGGGGTCCGTCGGCGATACGAAGAAGACCAGGGGCATGAGAAGCATAGAGGCGTCCAGGACATCGGAGCCGAAGTACTGGACGAAGGCCTGACGCCCGGGGTGCCATCCCTGCTCCATAATGGCCTCGTAGATGGCGTCCCGCTCCTTCAGCCAGAGGTCCCTGTTGCCCGGGAAGGAGCGCTTGTAAGCCAGCCGGAGCCCTCTGTCCAGGGCCACCCAGCACATCATCTTGGAGAAGGTGAAATGGCGGCGACCTCCCCTCACCTCCCATATACCCTCGTCCTCGAGGCGCCAGTTCCGGGCCACCCAGTCCAACAACGGGACCAGGTGGGTCCAAAACTCATATGAGATGGGTGAACCGTATTTGTTGTACAGGTAGACCGCATCCATAAGCTCGCCATATATGTCCAGCTGCAACTGATGGTGTGCGCCGTTACCGACCCGTACAGGTTTCGAACCCCGATAACCCTCCAGATGGTCCAGCTCTTCTTCTTGAATGTCGCGGCCCCCATCCAGGCGATACATGATCCCAGGGGTCCCATTCTCCCCGAGCTCATGGGCCCGGGCGTCGAGCCACTTGACGAACTGCTCTGCCTCCTGTGTCAGGCCGACCCTCATAAAAGCATACACAGTAAAGGCCGCGTCTCGCAGCCAGGTATAGCGATAGTCCCAGTTGCGACTGCCGCCGATCCTCTCGGGAAGACTGCACGTAGGAGCGGCAACTATAGCGCCGTTGGGGGCATAGGTCAGCAGCTTGAGGGTAAGGACCGAGCGATGGACCATCTCCCGCCAGCGTCCCTCATAGGTGACACACCCTAGCCAGTCCCTCCAGTACTTCAACGTCTGGTTCAACAGCTGCTCCGCCCTCTGGTCCGCCATCGGGAAGTCGCTGTCGCCTACATCACCAGCTAGCCCCAGGGAGAAACAGATGGACTGGCCAGCGGACACATCAAAGGTCGCTACCACCCCCTGTTCCGTAACTTCATATTCGACCGGCACGGAGAGGGATAGATGCTCCCCACTCCCCGATTCGAATATAACCCCACCCTCTACAGGCCGGACCTTATGGCTTGTTCGTGCGTAGTCGAAGGCAGGTGAGCACTCCAGCGACAGGCGGGTTGTGCCCCTGATCCCCGTGACCCGGCGAATGATCTTGGTGCAGTGCCTCTTTACACTATGGTCCTCCTCGGGTCTTACGGGCATGAAATCACACACCAGGGTTACCCCTTCGGCACTGGAGAAGGTTGTGCTGAGGACGTTAGTCTCGGGGTGATAGAACTGCTTGGAAACACCCTTGCCAGCGTTACAGATCTTGAATCGACCACCCTTTTTATCGTCAAGAATGGCGGCGAAAACGCTGGGTGAATCGAAATCAGGTAGACAAAGCCAGTCTATGGACCCATCGATACCCACCAGCGCCGCTGTATGCATGTCCCCGATGATTCCGTAATCCCCTATAGGTTTATATCCCATTTCGTCCTCTTTGGAGCCACTCGTTTACCGGATTAATCGGGTCAAATGCCCCGGCACGGGCAATCACATTGTACTTCAAACCCTTCACGGACCCGATCCCCGGGATTTTCAACAGAACAATTTGGCTAATGTAGGTCCTTGCGGAGACCGGCGGCAGGCGTCACTTCGGCATGGACGGCCTGACATTAACTAGGATGTCACCCGGGTTTCTTCGGATTCATCCCCTCCGCCTATTCAGCTGCCGAGGACAATCTGCCAGCTCCCGCTGCTCGTCTAAAATGAACGTTAGCATATCGACATTTGTGTATTGGCACATTGACACAATTACATAATTGTGCTAGAGTCCTGGCCTTCCCAATAAGTTGTCAATCAATGGTACACTTAGAGTAGCAGAATGGAACAACGGATACGGGAGCAGGCCCCAATGTCCAAGGGGAATGATCGCAAGCGAATCAACGTAGACCTGGGCAGCCCCGCGCTGTACCGGGCCCTCAAGTTCGCAGCGGTGGAGCGGAACGTGCCTGCCCGTCAGATAGTAGTAGAAGCACTCCAGGAGTGGCTGGAGCGGAACCATCTGTTGACCGAAAGCGCCCGGGAGAGAGAAGATGGCCGCTAGAACAGGAACCTCCTTCGAAGATCGTGTCGGGCTGGTCCTCCAGGAGGGAGGCTTCATCAGCGCGGAGCAACTGGAGCAGGCCGGGCAGCTCAGCCAGGAGAGCGGCAAGGGACTCTTGGATACCCTGGTGGACCAGGGCATGGTGGCCCGGGAGACTCTGGTCACGGTCCTCAGCTTCCAGCTTCGCATTCCCATCGTAGACCTGAAGCACGTGGACCTGGACTCCGAGGCTGTGCGCCTGGTCCCCGAGGAATACGCCCGTCGAAACACCGTCCTACCCCTGGGCTTCGACTCCGACGGCTCCGTTAGGGTTGCGACGCTGACCCCCAATAACTTCCAGCTCTCCACCGAGCTCTCCTCTATAACCGGACATCAGACCAAGTTTGTCCTTGCACTGGGCGGCGGCCTGGAGCAATTGATC
>JADFJI010000273.1 GCA_022566235.1 Chloroflexota bacterium | reverse complement strand
TCCAGCTTGGCCTGAATCAGATAAGGGACATCTCTCCCCTATCTTCCCTCACCAGCCTCACCCGGCTGGAGCTTGCCTGGAACCAGATAAACAACATCTCTCCCCTGGCGTCGCTCATCAGCCTGACCGAACTCGTGATTCATCGAAACGAGATAATCGACATCTCTCCTTTGGCCCCTTTGACCAGTCTCACCTACCTGGACCTCGCCGGGAACCAGATAAGCGATATCGGCCCACTATTGGGGAACAGCGGGCTTGGTCAGGGAGACAGTGTAGATCTTAGAGTCAACGAGCTTGACCTCACAGAAGGGTCTGAGGACACAGAGAACATCAAAACACTCGAAGGTCGTGGGGTGACTGTTCGTTACTAGTGAACACACTAACAACGATGATGGACTTACTGACACACCAAAGTGAGGACACCGCTGCGACAACCACTTGCTGAGGTGCTGAGAGCGCGCCCCAAACCCCAGGCCATCCTTCCAGTACTGGAAGGATGGCCTCCTAGTTCATGAGTCTGAGCAGATAGATCAGAAACATCGTCATGATGGCGGATTTACAGGTTGGATTGGAGAATATGCAGTATCAAACCCCAGAACTGGGCCTCCACTACGCATCGAGGTATCGGCATCTATGGGGACAAGCATGTTGTTACTAATAAGCAGTTGGTGGGGATGGGGGAGGGTGGAGCTCCCCGTCCTATTCAGGGAATATCTTTGCGATAACGCCTGCGCCTACGGTGAATAAAGAGGTATTAGGACGCGGTGTCCACCCGACCTCGATATGTTGGCTGGGGGCCTGTGCCCCCAGCCATCCCGACGTGTCGGGATCAAACTCCCCGACTTAGGACAAGCTCTCAAACTCCCCGGCATGGTTCGACAAGCTCACCACGAGCGGAGGCTCCGCCCCTAATGACGAGGGCTTCACATATCCTATTATGTGGGAGCCAACCATCGAGTTGAGGGGCCACCTTCGTGTTACAATTCTGATTGATTTCCAGGGAAAACAGTGTTTTTTGGGGAGCAGGGTTTGGCTGAGCGGGTCGGCGAGGTGATCGAGAGCAGGTCCACGGAGTTCGTGGCCCAGTGCTACCGGCTTCACGAACCCCCGGCCCTGGGTAGCCTCGTTAGGGTGCGGAAAGACGAGATCGATATCCTGGCGGTGGTATCAGACGCCAGCACCGGCCCGATGCAGCCGGGCCGGAGTCCCGTAGCCCGGGGTCTTGACGAGGCCACTGAGGAGGACCTTTACGCCCACAATCCCCAGCTGGACAAGCTGCTCCGGTCCCTCTTCCAGGCCCAGATTGTGGGCTATGCCCCGGTCCCTGGGGGAGACGGGGCCGGGCCGGAGGGGACGGCGCGCCACCGCCTGCCCCCAAGGCCGCCCCAGATCCACGCCTTCGTCTACCGATGTGAAGGGGAGGAGTTGAGCGGGTTCTGCCACTCCTTCGACTTCCTGACGATTCTTATCCGGGCCAGCGTGCCCGCCGGGGACCAGGTCATCTCAGCGTGCCTTAGTTTACTGAGCCAGGGCCATGAAGACCCTCGCCAGTACCTGGTCAGGGCCGGCAAAGAGCTGTCCTTGATGCTGGCGGGAGAGCCGCAGAGGTTGAATGCCCTTCTCAAGGGGCTGAGGCCGTGACGGGCTATGTATTCGCTGAAGCGAAGGTCTGGTGGCGAAACCGCACCCTTCGACCCTTCGGCCTTGCTCAGGACAGGCTGGCTCAGGGTGAGCGGTCTAGTGTACTGAAGGGGCTGAGGCCATGACGGGCTCTGTATTCGCTGAAGCGAAGGTCTGGTGGTGGAGCCGCACCCTTCGACTGGCTCAGGGTGAGCGGTCTAGGTTACTCAAGGGGCTGAGGCCATGACGGAGGCGTTGTTCTCAGGTCCAGGGAGGTCCCTGGGCACGGTTGTAGGCGGCTCCCTCAACGATGGGGTCGACGTGAAGCTGGACTCAGATATCTCCATCGAGGAGATGGCCGTGGGCCGGTATACGGTGGTCGAAGGGGGACAAAAGCGGTTTTTCGGGATGATAACCGATGTGAAGCTGGAGAGCATCGACCCGAGATTAGCGATCAATCCGCCCGACGCATCGGACCCGTTCATCGCCGAGGTGCTGTCGGGCACCGCTCTCTACGGCGGCCTCAAGGTCATCCCCATGCTCACCATCGCCAGCGCGGATGTGGGCCTGGTCGACGGGCCCCAGCCTGTGCGGACCATCCCCTCCCACTTCTCCAGGGTGAGGGAGGCCTCGGACGAAGACATGGCGCTGGTGTTCGGGAGCGAGGACGAGCGGCACTTCTACATCGGCAATCCCCTGGACATGGAGACCAAGGTCTGCCTGAATCTGGAGGAGTACGTCAAGCGGAGCAACGGCGTCTTCGGCAAGAGCGGCACGGGCAAGACCTTCCTTACCCGGCTCTTGCTCATAGGGATAATACAGAAGAATGTAGCGGTCAACCTGATATTCGACATGCACAACGAGTACGGCTGGGAGGGGTCCAGCGAGGGGGCCGGAGGGAAGGTCAAGGGGCTGAGGCAGCTCTTCGCCTCCAAAGTGGCGGTGTTCACCCTGGACCCGGAGAGCTCCCGGCGGCGAGGCGTCAGCACCGATGCAGAGGTCCTCATAGGTTTCGATGAGATCGATCCCGGGGACATCGCCCTGCTTCAGGACACGCTGTATCTGAGCAATGCTGCAGTGGAGGCTTCTTACTCCCTGGTGCGCAAGTTCGGATCCAAGAAGTGGCTGTCCAGTTTCCTGGAGATGGAGGGTAGTGAGACAGGCGAGCTGGCCCTGGAGATGAACGTCAACGAGGCTGCTCTGTCAGCCTTGCACCGGAGATTACAGATATTGCACCGGATGCCTTTCCTGGTGCCGAAGGCGGAACATGACTCGGTGAAGAGGATTCTGGAGTACCTGGACAGGGGGATGAACGTCGTCCTGGAGTTCGGCCGGCACGAGAATAATACGGCGGCCTACATCCTGGTGGCGAACCTGCTGACCCGGCGTATCCATGACCGCTACGTTAGGAGGGCGGAGAAGGCGATGGGTGAGGGAGGGGCGAAGCCCAGACCTTTGGTGATCACCATCGAGGAAGCCCACAAGTTCTTGAGCCCGGGACTGGCGGGCCAGACCACCTTTGGGGCCATCGCCAGGGAGATGCGCAAGTACAACGTGACGCTCCTGGTGATAGACCAGCGGCCCAGCGGAATCGACGACGAGGTGATGTCCCAGATGGGGACCAAGATCACGTGCCTGCTGGACAACGAGAGGGACATCGACAGCGTTCTGACGGGGGTCTCGGGGAGCCGGCACCTGAGGACGGTGCTGGCGGGCCTGGACAGCAGGCAGCAGGCCCTGATATTCGGGCATGCGGTGCCGATGCCGATAGTGGTGAAGACCCGGGAGTATGGGTCGGCGGAGTCGTATCAGTCGCTTATGGCCCCCGGGGCCGGGGATAGGGAAGAGGGCCTCGCGCCGGTGGAGTCGGGGCTGGATGATCTGTTCGGGGAAGAGTAGGGGCGCGCCCTGGACCCACGTTTATAGAGGGCGCTCTGGAAGGCCGCTCGACCTTCGATCCTTCGGCAGGCTCAGGACAGGCGGGGCTCAGGGTGAGCGGAGACACCCCGCCCCAGATTCT
>JADFJI010000272.1 GCA_022566235.1 Chloroflexota bacterium | reverse complement strand
CAATCGCGCCGAGTTTCTAACCTTGTTGCAAGAGAGATGAGCTTGCCAGTCGCAGCCTGTGAAGTAACCTTCGAAACTTTGAGGGACCTGTGGGAGAGCATTCTGCCCTCCTCCTCCTTCGATAACTGTTTTCTTACGCCCGGGCTGCAGCGCATATGGTGGGACCAGTTTGGAAGAGACGCCGAGCTATGCCTGATGGAGGTGCGAAACGACGGTGATTTGCAGGGGATAGCGCCTCTCATGTTCAGAGACGGCACCTTATCCTTCTTGGGCGATACAGACCTCTTCGATTACCATGATTTCGTGGTGTTACGGGGGAAGGAGGAGGGGTTTTATCCTACTCTCATGGATTGCTTGGAACCCAGGGGGTGGCACACAATTGAGCTGACCTCAATCCCTGAGGGTTCTCCTACGCTGGACCACCTCCCCCGTGTGGCTGGGGCCAGAGGATACGTTGTGGAGGTTGAGCAGGAGGACGTGACCATGGGCGCCGCCCTGCCGAATACCTGGGAGGCGTACCTGGCCTCTCTTAGCCGTAAGGATCGCCATGAGCTCCGAAGAAAGATGCGGCGGCTTAGCTACCAAGTAGAGAGTAGGCAGTACTACCTTTCGAGCCCTGAGGCAGTGGAGGAGGGTCTTCCAGACTTTTTGCGCCTGTTGAGGCTCAGTGGCCAGGATAAAGCCCAGTTCATGACCGAGGAGCGGGAGAGGTTTTTCTATTCTATGGCCGTTGATATGGCATCTCAGGGGCGTCTGAAGCTGTACTTCCTGGAGGTCAACGGAGTGAGGGCTGCCGCAGCCCTGTGCTTCGATTACGGGAGCAGCCTCCTCCTCTACAACAGCGGCTACGATACGGAATACGCATCCTTGAGTGTAGGACTTTTGCTGAAGGTCCTCTGCTTAAAGGAGGCCATAGAGGCGGGCAAAAAACACTTTAACTTCCTTAGAGGCTCCGAGGTCTATAAATATCGACTTGGGGCCGTTGACGAAGTAATTTACACCATCTCGGCAACCCGGTAACCCATTAGAATCCTTCAACCCAGACTGTTCATCTAGTAGTCGATGCGAACCGAACCCCTAAGCATAGCCCTGGTTAGCGTGCACGGCTGTCCCCTGGCCCGGCTGGGAGAGAGGGACACCGGTGGGATGAACGTATACCTTCTCCAGCTGGCCAAAGAGCTGGGAGAAAAAGGTATTCGGGCCGATGTCTTCACCCGCTACCACGATCCAAAGGACCCCCAGGTGGTGGAACTGGGCCCCAATGCCCGGGTCATCCACATCGAGGCGGGAAGCTGGCACGAGGCCAAAAATGACATCTACCCTCTCCTTCCCGAGTTCGTGGACAACATGGTCCGGTTCCAGGAATCCAATGGCCTGGACTATGACCTGTACCACAGCCACTACTGGCTCTCAGGGCAGGCGGTGTCGATGCTCAACGGCGACTATGCAATTCCCCACGTGGCCAGCTTTCACACCTTGGGAGAGGCCAAGGTCCGGGCCCGCCCCGCCGAGATAGAAAGCGACTTGAGAATCCGCTCCGAAAGGGCGATTCTCAACCAGGCAGACCAGATCGTCGCCGTCAGTGAGCATGAGCGGCTCAACATGATCGATTACTACGACGCTCCCCCTGATAAGATCCGAGTCATTCCGTGCGGGGTCGATATGGATACCTTCAGGCCCCTGGACAAGGGTGAGTCTCGGAGGGAGCTTGGCATCGGTGATTCCAAGGTGCTCCTCTTCGTGGGACGGGTGCAGCCGTTGAAGGGCCCCGAGTTGCTGCTGAGGGCCGTTGCCAACCTCAAGAAGAGGGAGGGCCTGCGCCTTCTGATCGTAGGCGGAGACGAAGAGGGTGATGCGGAGATAAATAAGCTAAGAAAACTGGCTCAGGAACTGGATATAACCCGTATGGTGTCCTTCGAGGGGGTCGTACAGCAGAAGAGGCTCTCCCTGTACTACAACGCCGCCGATGTGTGTATCGTCCCGTCCTATTATGAAAGCTTCGGACTGGTTGCCGCAGAGGCCCTGGCTTGCGGCACCCCGGTCATAGCGGCCAGAGTCGGGGGCTTGAGAGAGACTGTGACCGACGGTGTGAACGGCTACCTCATCCCCTCCCGGTCCCCCGAGGCCTTCGCTGAGAGGATCGATCTTCTTCTGGACAACGACTATCTCTGTAATGCCCTGGGGGCACGTGCCCGAACCTCGGTGCAGCGCCTGGACTGGCCCATCGTTGCCGATCAGATAGCGACTCTGTACGGGTCGTTAGCCCTGGCCAGCAGCTGACCTTCTGGCTCAGACTCACCCCTTCAGCCTCTTTTCGTACCACACGGTGACCGCCTGCCTCTTGAATCCCCCAGCCCGGTAGATCCTGTGAGCACTGGGGTTGAGGCTGTCTACCGTGAGGTCTACACGGGCAGCGCCCTTCCCCCTGAGATAGTCCACCCCGGCCCGCATGACGGCAGTGCCCAGACCCTTACCCCGGTAGTCCGGGTGTGCGCCCATCATGCCGATGTATCCCGTGATGTCCCGGGGCCCAGCGTCCAGGTGGGTCCAGTTGAATCCCACCGTCTTATCGCCGTCTGTAACAAGAAGGATGTCATCGAAGCGGAACAGCCCCATGCGGGTCCTGTAGGCTACCTCCTCCAGGGTGTTGGGACTAAAGCCCCAGTGCCTGGAGAAGGAGAGGTTCTGGATATACCTCAGCCTCTCATCATCGCCTTCCCTGAAATGGCGCAGGACAAAGGGGGCTGGCATCTCAGGGGCCGGCACGGTCGAGGGGTCTTTGAGCCGCATCTCCCAGAACTTTCGGATGAAGCGAAACCCCGTCTTTAGCGCCAGGCGTCGGGCGTTCAGGGCGCCGTAGGGTACGGCCATCTGGACCACCTGATAACCCTTGTCAGTGGCCAAAGCCACAGAGGCCTCCACCAGCCGGGCCCCTATACCCCGGCGGTGATACTCGGGGTGCACGGCACCCTCCAGCACCACCCTTGCCAGGGGCGGCTCGAAGCTGTTCTGCAGATAGCCTACGGCCCGGTGCCCGTCGAAGGCCAGGAAGAGGTCCTGCTCCGGGTGAAGGTTGGGCTGACCCAACCATTCCCGCATGTTCTCCACGGAGCGGGCGGCCCACCAGCCGTATGGACCGTGGATACTCAATGCCAGCCGGCAGTATGAGTCGATGTCGGCCCAGCGGAAATTTCTGATCTGAATAGTGATGGTCGCCTCCCGGGGCCTCATACGGTTGGGATTGACAGGGCAGCCGAGATTGTAGCAAAGTATCCTGCTGCCAGCAATCTGAGCTGGCGTCTGCTATATTACCCAAGGAGAGACCATAGATGATTTCCACCCCCCAAAGCGTGATGGTCGTGACCCCTCATCCCGACGACTTCGAGTTTGGCTGCGCAGGCATCGTGGCGAAATGGGTGAAGGAGGGAGCCAAGGCGGTGCTGGTGGTGGCCACCAGCGGGGACAAGGGCACCGATGACCCTGAGATGGCTCCCGAGAGATTGGCCGCCATCAGGCGAGAGGAACAGATACAGTCCGGCAAGATCCTGGGCCTATCGGAGGTGGTCTTCCTAGATTATCCAGACGGCGGCCTGGAGGATACCCCGGAATTTCGGGGCAAGATCGTGAAGCAGATACGCATCCATAAACCAGATGCGGTCTTTACCAC
>JADFJI010000271.1 GCA_022566235.1 Chloroflexota bacterium | reverse complement strand
AAGAGCAGAAAACCCCGCAAGAGCACAACTCTGATAAGGATAGCATCTGTTTATGCACCAAGCGCTAGTCCTGAAACAGGGCCGCCCGGTCGATGCCCAGCCTGGCCAGGGCCCGGGTCTCCATCTCTTTCATCAGCTCTGATTCTCCCGGTTCCAGGTGGTCGTAGCCCAAAAGGTGGAATGTCCCGTGGACCGTGAGGAAGGCGACCTCGTCCCGGACAGGGTGACCCTGCTCTCGGGCCTGCCTTGCCGCCTGGGGATAGGAGATGATGATCTCGCCCAGGTTGAGGAGTCCATCGGGTGGGCTAACGAAGGCCTCTCCCACCGGCTCTCCATCCATGGAGAAGGATAGGACGTCGGTGGTCCCTTCCATGCCCCTGTACCTCCGGTTAAGCTCCGCCACCCTATCGTCACCCGTTATCAAAACCCCGACCTCTGTAGGATAGGATATGCCCTGGACATCCAAGACGTGGGCTACGACTTTGCGAAACCAGTCGGCCCTAAACTCTCGGCGGTAGGGGGGATCGATGAGGAGGCTCAGTTCCAGTGAAGACATGCCTTTCTGCGGGCGGAAGCCGTCTGGGAAATGATAGCACAGGCCTCGGGGCCCCGGCAAATCCTTGTAGAGAACTGGACGCCTAGAGGCACCTCCGTTATATATGCCATTGAACAGCATCATTCGGAGGAGTAACGAAACTTCACTTCGACGCACACGCGCGGTATAATTGCCTTTACGCTTGAATGCACTATCGAGGTGCAACCTAGACATCAGGAAGGGCACAAGGCGAGAGATGGCCAAGAAGCTGACCATTGAGCTTGAATACTGCACCATGTGAAACTACCTCCCGGAGGCCGTCAGTATGACGGAAGAGGTGATGAGGGAGTACGACTACGACATCGCGTCCTATAAGCTGATTACCGGTAGCGGTGGCAAGTTCGAGGTGACCATAGACGGCGAACTGGTGTTTTCCAAGCTGGAGACGGGCAGGTTCCCCGATGCCTCCGAGATCAAAGAGGCGATAAAGGCCAGGTTGAAGGAAGAGGACACCCCGGCGCTGTTCCAGTCTTAGGTGTTCCACTGAAATCGTAAATAGTATCGCCAGCGGCAACGACGGAGACGAGTAGGGCCGGTAGCACGGTCAGCGAGCCTGGTAGGGTGTGAGCAGGCCCGGAGCCCGGCCCCGAATATCCCTCCCGAGCCGCCATCCGAAAGTCTGATGGCATCGGACCAGTAGGCGTGGCCGGATTTGCCCACCGTTAGCGGGGCAAGGGCACCTCCCCGGTGGGTTGGGACGTGCTCTAATGAGATGCCCCCGATTTACTGGGGGGCAAGCAGGGTGGTACCGCGGGAATCACGATCCCGTCCCTCAGGGGACGGGATTTTTTGTTTAAGCCCAGTTATCGGGCCGGATTTAATCGTAGGACGAGGGTCGACAAAGGTATAAAAATGTTCAAACCGGTATCCGCAAAGGTGGACTTTCCTCAGCTGGAGAAGAAGATACTGGGCTTCTGGAAAGAGAGGCGTATCCCCGAGCGCTCGGTCGAGGAGCGGAGGGACGGGCCTCAATATCTTCTCTACGAGGGCCCCCCGACCGCCAATGCAAGCCCCGGCATCCACCACGTCCTGTCCCGGGTCTTCAAAGACATCATGCCCCGCTACAAGACCATGAAAGGCTATTGCGCTCCCAGAAAGGCTGGGTGGGATACCCACGGACTTCCTGTAGAACTGGAGGTGGAGAAACAGCTGGGTTTCACCAGTAAGGCCGACATCGAGCGCTATGGGATCGCCGAGTTCAACGCTGTCTGTAAAAAGAACGTGATGCGCTACGTGAAGGAGTGGGAGGACCTCACTGACAGGATCGGCTTCTGGATCGACATGGCCCATCCCTACGTCACCTACGAGAACAGCTACATCGAGACGATATGGTGGATTCTCAAGGAGCTGTGGGGCCGGGATATGATCCACCAGGCCTACAAGTCCATCTGGCACTGCCCCCGGTGCGTCACCTCCCTAAGCGATCACGAGGTGGCCCTGGGCTACAACGATAACACCAAGGATGTGGCGATAACCGTCAAGTTCAGGATAGACCTGGGGGCCAAGGGTGGGCTGGCGAAGGCCAGGGAGCTGATAGCCTCCTCGGCCCTCCCCACCTATATCCTGGCCTGGACCACCACTCCCTGGACCCTGCCGGGCAACACCGCCCTGGCCCTGGACCCGGAGGCGGAGTACGTGCTTGTGGAGGACGCTGCGGATGGGGCTGTTCCAGAGCGCCTGATACTGGCCCGGGGTCTGGCCGAGCAGTTCCTGCCCGAGGGCTACCAGGTGGTGGGAACCCTCAGGGGAGAGGAGCTGGTGGGCATCCGTTACCAGGCCCTCTACAACCCGGTGGCCTATAAGGTGCCCAGCCTGGGTAGGTTCGTAGAGGGCTTTGTTCGTAGGGATGAGGACTTCACCCCGGAGCAGACCGATGGGTTCCGGGTTATCGGGGCCGACTTCGTTTCCCTGGACGAGGGTACTGGGGTGGTGCACATGGCCCCGGCTTTCGGCGAGGACGACTTCAAGGCAGGGGCTGCTCAGGACCTGTTCTTCGTCCAGCACGTGGACCTTCAGGGTAAGGTGCTGGGGGACTTCCCCTTCGCCGGAAAATTCGTCAAAGACGCCGACGCCCAGATCATTGACGACCTGGCCGCGAGGCAGCTTCTATTCAGGCAGACCACTATCCGTCACACCTATCCGTTCTGCTGGCGCTGTGACTCGCCCCTGATCTACTATGCCAAGAGCACCTGGTACATAAAGACCACCGCCATCCGGGACACCCTCCTGGAGGGGAACGACAAGATCAATTGGTATCCGGAACACATCAAGAACGGCAGGTTCGGGGGGTGGCTGAAGAACGTCCAGGACTGGGCCATCTCCCGGGAGCGGTACTGGGGTACGCCCATCCCCATCTGGCAGTGCCAAGAATGCAACCACACGGTCTGCGTCGGCGGCGTGGATGAACTCCGAAGCATGGCCGGGACCAACGGCAGCCTAAATGCCGACGGCCTGGACCTGCACCGTCCCTACGTGGATAACATCGTCCTGACCTGCACATCAAAGGGGGACTCCAGTGGAGGCTGCTCCGGCGAGATGCGGCGCATCCCCGAGGTGATAGACGCCTGGTTCGACTCGGGCGCCATGCCCTTCGCCCAATGGCACTACCCCTTCGAGAATGAAGGCATCGAACAGGACGGCCGGTTCCCCGCCGACTACATCTGCGAGGCCGTGGACCAGACCCGGGGCTGGTTCTACAGCCTCCATGCCCTGTCTACCTTGCTGAAGGGTCAACCCTCTTACAAGAACGTTATTTGCTTGGGCTTGGTCTTGGATGAGAAGGGTCGAAAAATGAGCAAACGGGTGGGCAACGTGGTGGAGCCCATACCCGTGCTGGACGAAAACGGCGCCGACGCTCTGCGCTGGTACTTGTTCACCGCGTCCCATCCGGGAGAGCCCCGGAGGTTCTCCTCAAAGCTGGTGAATGAAACCCTCAGAAAGGTGTTGCTGACCCTGTGGAACGTCTACTCCTTCTTCACCAACTATGCGTCCATAGACAAGTTTCACCCGGACCAAAAACCAGACGGGTGGAAGCCCGAGAACGAGCTGGACCGCTGGATACTCTCCGAGCTAAA
>JADFJI010000010.1 GCA_022566235.1 Chloroflexota bacterium | reverse complement strand
CCATGGAGCAGACTATACAGCTGATGGAGGAGGCGTTCTCCGAGCTGGCCGCGGGAACATCGCTGATGCCCCAGCGGATCGCGGTGACCGACCCGGAACACAACGGATGGTACGCATTCATGCCGGCGCATCTGAAGAAGGCGGGCGCACTGGGCATCAAGGCAGTAACGGTCTACAAAGACAACCCGTTGAAATGGGACCTGCCCAGCACACTGGCCACCATCATGCTGATGGATAGCGACACCGGACGCGTCATTTGCGTTATGGATGGGTCATACATCACCGCCATGCGTACTGGAGCCATCTCTGGTCTCGCCACCAAGCTGCTGGCAAGAAACGACGCCCGGGTTGCCGGCGTTTTGGGGACTGGGGTCCAGGCCCGCACCCAGCTCTGGGCCATAGCCGTGGTGCGCAAGCTCGATAAAGCCCTGTGCTACTCCACCAACCCTCGGGAACAGCAGGAGAGGTTTGCGGAGGAGATCGGTCGGCAACTGGGCATCCCCGTAGAGGTGGCGGGAAACCCTCGTCAGGTGGTTGAAAGCGCTGACATCCTGGCCCTTGCAACTACGTCGGAAACGCCAATTGTGCAGTGGCAATGGATAAAGCCTGGGACCCACATCAACGGCGTTGGCGCCCATTTGCCCCACGCAAGGGAGCTGGACACAAGGACTATAGTGCGGGCCAAAATCGTATGCGACCACATCCCGGCCTGCCTTGCAGAGGCAGGAGACCTGAGGATCCCAATCGCCGAGGGTGCTCTTTCCGCCAAGGATATCTATGCTGAGCTGGGAGAGCTGGTTACCGGAGTAAAGATTGGCAGGGAATCAGACCAGGAGGTCACGTTCTTTAAGAGCGTTGGGCTGTCAATTCAAGACATCGGCACTGCCCAATATGTATACGAGCAGGCCATCCAACGCAACATCGGAACGGAGTTCCAATTCTAGCTTACGATGAGACCGGCGGATGGTGAAGGGGGTTAACCGCCGTCCACGAAGACAACGCCGCCATTTGTGGTGTTCAACCGCTTTGGCAGTACCGCTTGGTACTCAGGAGAGTTGTACCATTCCTTGGCCTTGGCAAGGCTCTCGAACTCAACTGCTCCCACGAACGCGGGAGACCAATCGCCGTCCATAACTTCAATCTTGTCGCCGCCGCCAAGAAGTTTGCCGCCGTATTTCGCCAGGGTAGCTCCAGCGAGCTGCCGGTATTCCCCGAAGCCGGCTGGATCGTTAACGCTCTGAATCGACACAAAAAGCCAAGCTGCCATTGGTATCCTCCTTGTTTTCGTTCAATGTTTACACTTCCAAGGGTGTATCTTCTCGGTTTGCCCGCTTTGGGGCTTGTTTCCCACGCCTCAAAGGGAGATTTCAATGGATGCGGTTTCACCGGTGATATCGACGGTGACAGTGTATTTGCCATCCGGAAGATAGATGTTGTCACCGAAGTGGGGCTCGATCTGACGATGTTCTGATATCAGACATGCTGTAACAAAAGACACCCCATCTGAAATGCCTATCTCCTGATCACCCGGGAGTTCCCGTGTTACTCCTGTCGCCTGGTTTGTAATCCTTACAACGGGAATCAAAGACATCATATCCTCTCCGGTGTTCACATCGTAGAGGTGGACTTCAATATGCCGGTTGACCGGCTGCCCCCCATCCAGCGTAGACATTATCGGAAAGGCCTCCATCATCGCCATCATGGTAAGCGCTGGCCCGGTCCAGATCTCAATCCTGTAGGATTCGGTCTGGGCCACCGATTGCTCCACACCCGGGACCGGGGTTCGAGGCGGGGCTGCGGTTGGGGGTGGGGTTTCGTCACCGCCACCACAGGCCACAGCTAGCAGCAAGACGCCAACAATGAGGCCAAGGGGCAAGGACAATCGTATTCGCATGGGCGCATTATAATAGCATGACGCCCACGTGGTCGAGTGAGGTGCTGATCTGCGGGGCCAGGGTGGGTCTCGGGACTGGCGCAGGCTAATTCAATGGCCTTTTGGAGGCTAACGTACCCAGGCGGTGGCATTTCCAACAAGGACCAGCAGGTCATCCTGGTTGGTACAAGAGATATCCATATCGTAACGAACGGCGTCGCCCTCTTCTGACTTGCACTCGATCTGTATATCTACCTTTAAGGTGTAGTCGGGATACACGGGTTTGATGAACTTAGTGAACAGACAGCCTCCTTCGAGGAAGCCGTCGCCGAAATAGTCCGTCAAGATGCGTGAAATCTCAGCGCTGGTTTGAGCTCCATCGGCAATCACATCGGGCAGGCCGACGCTTCTTGCGAACTCGGGATCGAGATGGATGCTATCCTTAATGTCATTATCGGAGGCCTCGATGCCGCTTATCATATAGTGGAAGGACGCGATGCTCTCTCTGCTGAGATTGAAAGGATCGGTCGGCAGCTTGGAGCCAATGAGCATGTCTTTAGTGGCTTTTTTCATCTCTCACCCACCTTTTGATAAGTCTCAAGGCCTTCCTCCCGATAGCAGGCCACTTCCTTTCCCGTCTCATCTCTAAAGCGGATGTCCCACACCGAATATTCCCGCTCTCGCTTTATGTAACGACGGAGCAGCTGTCCCGTGACCGTGAGCCTCTCTCCCGCGCGTATCGGTCTGCGGGTCTCCATCCTGTACTGGGCTTGGACCGCATCGTCACCGCCAGAGGATGACCTTCTCTCGATACTTTTTCTCAGCCTAACGCTCAGGCTGAAGAGGAGGGCCGGCGGCACTAGGGCCTCGGCACCCGCTCGTAGAAGCTCTTCATCGCCCGTGATCTCAGCCCACCTCTTTACCATATCAGGCGTCACAAGCGCCTCCATCGGCCCGGCATCTATCCTTTCGTGTACTACCAAGTCATCTTCCCTTTCAATGCGTCTCTTCCCTGCATATTTTCTCCCGCAGAATTATACTCCTCTGCACCGCGCCTACTCCGAAATCCGAGGCGAGCCCCTGGGCGTAAAACTTGACCTCCCGCCAATTATAGCCGAGATGATCACCTATAACGGCAGCCAGCCGCTACGCTGCCTGGCCTGAGATCGCGGGTCCATAATAGGGCCGCCCCGTGGTCATTACGATGGCCTCCTTATCATCGGACCCGGGGGTCTAAAGGCACGCGATCGGCCAGGTTGGCGGCCTCCTCGAACAGGGCCGCGGCCGAGATCAGCTGCGCTTCCCCCCTTGGCGGGGCCAGGATCTGAAGACCCACCGGCAGCCCATCCTGAGTAAAGCCGCAGGGCACAGAGATAGATGGGCACGCCGTTAGCGTCAGGGCGAAGGTTAAGATCAGCCAGCTCACATAGCTCTCGAATATCACATCATCAACCTCTGTCACATATCGGACGTCTACATCGAAAGGCGGAACAACAACTGTGGGACAGAGGAGGAGATCGTACTGGGAGAAGAACTCGATAGTGCGTTGGAACAACACCCCTCTGGCCCGCTCAGCATTTGAAATCTGCTCTGACGTTAAGTTAAGCCCTTTCTCGATGTTCCATACGATTTCCGGCTTTAGCTGTTCCCGGTGGTCCTTCAGAAGCGGCGCCATAGAAGCAGCGAACTGGGCCGCCCGAAGGGTTTGGAATATCTCCTCGGCGTCATGAAGGTCAATCGTAGCCTCCTCCACCGTCGCGCCCAGGATTTCGAATAGCCGTGCCGCCCGGGCGCAGATGCTCTTTACCTCCGGGTCAACAGGGGCGATGCCGAGGTCCGGCGAAAAGGCCACGCGGCCCGGTGGAGTGGGGTGGTCGACGGAGTCCACGTAAGGTTTCATGGGAGGTGGGTAGCTGATCGGGTCCTCTGGGTGGAAACCAGACTCGGCGTCCAGCATTAGGGCCGCGTCACCCACGGTTCGGCCCATCGGCCCCTCGACGCTCAGGGTCCAAAAGGGGAAGTCCTTGGGCCCCTGGGGAACTCGGCCGGGGCTGGGGCGCAACCCTACTACCGAGCAGTAGCTAGCGGGAATTCGCAGGCTGCCGCCCAGGTCGCTTCCCGTCGCAAGCCAGACCTGTCCGGTCGCCAGCGCCGCCGCCGATCCACCAGATGAGCCGCCGCAGGTGGTGCGGGTATCCCAGGGATTGAGGGTCTTGCCAAATACCTCATTGAACGTGTTGGCGCCGGCCCCGAACTCAGGGGTGTTCGACTTGGCAATCACTATGGCGCCCTTGGCCTCCAGTATATCCACCGAGTAGCTGGACCTGGCAGGTATATTGTCGGCGTAGATGGGTGAGCCCATGGTTGTGCGAACGCCGGCCACGTCCGTCAGGTCTTTGACCGCTATCGGCAGGCCGTACAGATATCCACGAGGCGCATCGCTAGCTTTTTTAGTGATAAGCCCCTTGGCGTGTTCCCGCGCCCGTTCGATACAAAGTGTAGGCAGGGCATTTATGCTGCCATCGGTCTCCTCGATGCGTTGCAATGCCGCGTCGATCAGCTCGAGAGCCGATACTTCACGCCTGATCAACAGCTTCAGGACTTCTCTGGCGGAGAGTCGGGTCAGGTCGTTCATGGTGTCCTTATCAGGTATTTATGATCCACCCATACGAGCCACAGTGATTGTCATAGAGCTTTCTACTCCAACACCCCCTCGGCCACCAAGACGCCCAGCTCGTCGTCGTTCATCCCGATGAGCTCCTTGAAGACATACTCGTTGTGCTGGCCCAGGAGGGGCGAAGGATGATCATACCGCGCCGGAGAGGCCGAGAGGCGGAACTCCGTTCCGTCGAAGGAATGCAGCCCCAGTTCCTCGTGCTCCATGAAAATATAGTGATTCCGATGGGTCAGCTGGGGGTCAGCAAACAGGTCTTCGCACCGATTTACCACTCCAGCCGGCACCCCCGCCTCCTGCAGGAGGCTCATCAGCTCCTCTGGCACATAATTAGCCGTCCAGTGGCCGACGAGCTGGTCCAGATCGTCTTCGTGCCCTTTTCGCCCCAGGTGTGTGGCGAACCGCTCCTCCCGACACCAGGCCGGATTGCCCATGACCCGGCACAACGCCGCCCACTGCTCCTCGGTGCTCACGGCGACAGCGCACCAGCGATCCTCGCCCCGGCAAGGGTATATGCCATGAGGGGCTGCATCAGGAGAACGATTTCCAGACCTCATCTGTTCGTGCCCATTGGTAGTGAAGTCCAATATGTTTGGCGCTACAAACTGGAGCGCTGCTTCCAGCTGAGACAGATCTATATGCTGTCCGAGGCCCGTGCGATGCCTGTAGTCTATCGCCGCAACAATCGAGGTCAGGGCCAGTCGTGCCAAGAAGAAATCGGTGAACGCGCCATAGGGAGGAACCGGCGGCCTATCGGGCCAGCCGGACAGGTGAACAAGGCCGGAGAAGGAGCTGAGAATGTTCCCGAACCCCGGCTGGCGGTCGTGAGGGCCACCTCGGCCGAACATGGATGCGCTGAACATGATGATGTCGTGCTTTATCTTCTTCAGGTCCTCGTATCCCAGGCCCCACCGCTCCATAGTTCCAGGGGTGAAATTCTCTGTTACCACGTCTGCCCATTCGACAAGTCGTTTAGCTACGTCCCCGGCCTTGGGGTGAGACATGTTCAGGGTGATGCCATACTTGTTAGCATTGTAGTTGGCGAAATAGCCGCTCCTTTCCACACCGGGGACGTTATCTTTGTAGGGCCCCGCCACCCGAAGCGTCTCTATATGGCCCCTGGACTCCACACGTACTACCGTAGCCCCGTGATCGGCCAGATACCGGGTAGTCAGAGGCCCGATGCCTACCCAGCAGAAGTCGAGCACCTTCAGGCCCTCGAAGGCCCGGATTCCCGGTTCGTTATCCATTGCTATCACTCGGCCCTCAAATAGTCCCTAGCTCTCGGAGCTGCGCCATCTCATCACCTGACAAGCCCAGCCCATCTACATATATCTCACAGTTGTGCTCCCCCAGCCCGGGAGCGCGCCGTTGTGTGCCGACGTATTGCTGATTCGACTGCACAAACCCGCCCGGGTAGTCGAAAACAGCGTTTTCCTCCGGGTGCTCAACGCGGGTAAAGAACCGCCTGGCGCGAAGCTGAGGGTCCTTGAGTATGTCCTTAAAGGTATTTACGGGGAAGAGTAGAATCCGCCGGTCCAGGGCCCCCGTGAACAGATCGTCTTTTGTGTGCGCCAAAAAGAAGCTCTCCACCTGGCTATTTACTCGGTCCAGCATCTCCTGTGGGGCGGTACTAGAGTCCAGCGATGTCCAGTCAGGAAAACTGCGACCCTCATTGTCATAGCCTTCCTCGCCCATCCAATCAAACAGGGCGTTGGTGCTCTCACCGTGGGTGCCGGTGGTTAGAGAGAAGGTAACGTAGCCATCCTTGCACAGCCAGGTAGTCCGCGCTAGCTGGCCCCCGGCCATGGTGCGGAATACTCCCTGGCGGCGGATGCTAACCTGGTTGAGATTCCACGTAGCCGGGGCTTCGGAGAGGACCCGGGCCACCGCCTGTTGTCCCGACACATCGACGTGCTGGCCTTCTCCCGTCAAGATGCGGTAATGGTGGGCTATCATAGCTCCCGCAGCCCCGGAAGCCCCTGTGAGGCGGCCAAACTGGGGCTCCGATATCCGCACAGGAGGGCGATCTGGATCTCCGGTGAGATTTACCAGTCCGCCCAGGGCCATGCCCACCAGGTCTGAGGCCCGGTAATGTGCGTAAGGGCCGTCCTGGCCGAAGGGCGTCATGGATACCATCACCAGCCCGGGGTTGATCTCCCTAAGCGCCTCGTAACCTATGTTCAGCCCGTTCAGGTATCCGGGCAGAAACGACTCGAACAGGAAGTCGGCCTCCGCCACGAGGCGCTTGAATATTGCGGTGCCATCTCCAGATTCAAGGTTTAGAGTTATGCTGCGTTTGCCGCCGGCGTAAGCCCACCAGACCAGGCTGCGCTCGGGGTGAGAGCGGCCCTTATAAAAGGGGCCCATGCGCCGGACAGGGTTTCCGGATGGAGGCTCTACCGCAATCACGTCAGCGCCTAAGTCGGCGAGGATTTTACCCGCCATGATGCCCATCTCGTCCGCCAGGTCTAATACCCTATACGGGCTAAGCAGGCCGTTGGCTTCCATCTGCAGTCCTGTACTGTGTTCCTACCTTGAAAGGGGCTTCAGCCTCGCTTCGGCATCGCGCGAAGACTTTAATCGCCCGAAGGTCTAGGGTATCACTCAGACTATGCTCATCATAATCGGACTATGTCGGGACAACCCCCGGCTCGAACAATAGCCGACTTCCAATAGAATACACTGCTAAGATATGGGTAACCAGGCGAGCAACGTGGTGAGTGACCACTCGGAATGGGAGACTGACGCTGATAAGGTGTCTCGCAATCTCTGACCTGCACGGTAATCTTCCCGCATTGGAGGCTGTGCTGGCTACCGCTGGGCAGGTTGATCTTGTCATATCCACGGGCGACTACGTGGGGTTCGGTTTGCAACCCAACCAGGTTGTTAGCAAGATCAGAGGCCTCCCCAATCTGGCCCCAGTCCAGGGAAACTGGTCTATCATAGCTCAACGCCCACTACCCGATGACACCGATACCCCTGGCAAGAAGGTTATGAAGATTAGCCTCGCCACGCTTACCCAGGAGACCAGGCAGTTTTTGAAATATCTGCCAGCGAGAGGCTACCTCAACATCGAAGGGGTATCCGTAGCATTTCTACATCAGACGGTCCTCGAGCCCTTTGAAGGGGACCTGACACCCAATATGGACCCGGCCCTGTTGAAAAGCAACGCGGAAGCCAGCCACGCCCAACTGGTGATCCACGGCGATACCCACGTTCAAGGTAGATTTGAGGCGGATGGGGTGACATTTGTCAATCCTGGGTCAGTCGGTTGGCCCAGCGATGGAGACTGGAGACCCGCTTACGCTATCATCAAGTTAGACCGAGGGACATTCCAGGTGGACCTGCTCAGGGTCGAATACGATGTGGAGGCAGTATATCGCGAAATGGAAAAGGTCGGTATTCCCAACGCCAAGAACATTCTAAAAGGGGTTAGCTGGCGGGCCTCATGACTCAAAATAACCACGAGAGGCCTCCTTTGCCAAGACAGTTACTGCTATTCAACCTCCTCTATCAGCCTGCCTTCTTCACTGAATACATCAGTCCGACCACCTGGCGCCCAAGAGGAGATAATCGTTACAAGTGGATTATCCCCGATTATCCGCATGGCGTGAGCGGTGTGAGGAGGGCCATAGATGAAAGTTCCAGGCTCAGCGATGAAGGTCTCATCTCCCCAAGTGCACTCGGCGGCGCCTTCTAAGATGAAATAGATCTCAGGCCACGCGTGAGTATGAGCTGGATAATAGGTGCCAGGTGCAATCTCGAATACTACTAAGTGGGCATCCTCTTCCTGTATTTGTGCCTCCGGTCCCATTAGCTGCTTGATCCGAAAGTTGCGTACTAGTGATTCTGGGTAGTTCCCGTACGCTTGCCCCCGCTTCAGCTGGTAATTTTTAACGTAGTGTTTCCCGCTCTTTTCCTCACTCTTCATAGATGTCCTCCATTAGATGCCAACTCAACTCCATCTCTTTCAGGCCTAGGCTGGGAACCAGTTTACCAGACTCCCCCTACCAAACTGCCTGGGGCGTGAGTGAAGCACTGCCGTCGAAGCCCTAAGGCAGCCAGTAGTCGGATGGTAGGGGGTTGATAAAACCGCTGTTATCCAGGTCGAGGCATATGCTGGGAAGCAACACTAATCGCTTTATTTTGCCGGAATTCCCCATATCAAACTGCTAGGGCGCAAGCGAAGTACTGCCAACGAAGAGAGCCATTATACAGCACTCACGAATGGCAACTCGATAACCCGTACTTTCTGGCGAAGTGGCACCGGGGAGGAAGGTTAAACGGAGTGAGTTAATCAGTGTGGATACCGTAAGAAAGCTGGCCTGTTACCAGAGCCCGGCAGGGGAGGCTTGTAGTACAATACCGTCCTATGGACGCCAGCGCACAAGGGGTAAAGTGGGGCAAGATCCTAGACCAAAACAGGTGTATCGGGTGTCACGCCTGCACCGTCGCCTGCAAACAGGAACACGGCGTGCCCCTGGGGGTTACGCGTACTTATGTAAAGCAAGTGGTGGTGGGGGCCTTCCCCGATTCCCGAAACCACTTTCAGGTCACCCGCTGCAACCAGTGTGACGAGCCTCCCTGTGTTGACGCATGTCCCACTACCGCCATGTACCAGCGTCCCGACGGGATCGTAGACTTCGACCGGGACATATGCATAGGGTGCAAGGCCTGCATAGCCGCCTGCCCCTACGACGCCATCTATATAGACCCCGAGAGCCATAGCGCTGAGAAGTGTAACTTCTGTACAAGCCGCATCGATGTTGGCCTTGAACCGGCCTGCGTAGTGGTTTGTCCAACGCAGGCCATTATAGTTGGAGACCTGAACGACCCCGACAGTACCGTCTCTCTTATTCTGGCCCGCGAAAAAGGGGAGGTGCGACGGCCGGAAAAAAAGACCGTCCCGAAACTCTTCTATGTAGGCGATAGCAGCCATACCATCGACCCTCTATCCACCTGGATTCCTCGGCCCAGCTCAACCCCTGACAGGCTGCCCTGGGCCCAGTCGCAGCCCGGCGATTTGCCCGGCGGCAGTGAGGTAAACTTTAGCAAAGGGAAAAAGAGCGGCGATCCGTCCCAGAGTTCAGCGGCGGCCATGCTGGTCTACGACCAGCCCCATCGCACTCCCTGGGACTGGAGGGTCTCTTCCTACACCTGGACCAAGTCCATCGCTTCGGGCACCCTTCTGATGTCCGCCCTCCTGGGGATACTGGGAATCTCCCTAAGCCAGCGCTGGGAATCGACCACCGTTGTCCTGGCTACAGTCTTTTTAGGGTTGACCGGACTGCTGCTAGTCCTGGACCTCTCTCACCCCATGCGGTTCTATTACGTATTGACCCGGCCCCAATGGCGGTCGTGGCTGGTCCGTGGCGCCTACATCATAAGCGCATATGCCATGCTGTTGCTGGTCTTCTTCATCGCTTCACTGGCTGGGTGGCGAGACCTGATACAGGTGCTGAGATGGGTCAGCCTTGCGATCACCATTCCGGTAGCCGGATATACCGCCTTTCTGTTAGGCCAGTCCAAAGGGCGGGACCTCTGGCAAAGCCACCTTCTTATTCCGGCCTTTCTCTCTCATGCCGTGGTCGCCGGGTCCGCCTTGCTTCTGATACTGAGCACTGCGATAGACCTGCCAGAGGGAGGTATTACCAGGCTGCAATGGGCGTTGGTCTTCTCTACGGCTATATTTTTGACCCTTGCCCTGGGCGACCTTATCTATCCCCACTCCAGCCCCCACGCAGCCCGTGCAGTCCAGAACATGTCATGGGGTAAGTATCGGTCCTACTATTGGGCCGGCATATTCTTAGGGGGCGTCGTCCCACTTGTCCTTACCGGGATGGCCCTGGCCGGTTCCCCGGACTGGACCTACATTGCGGCCTCGATATCGGCTCTAATCGGCCTGCTGGCATACGAGCACGCTTATATCCAGGCCGGGCAATCGGTTCCCCAAAGCTAATAGCATGAGTGTGCCCGATGATATAGAAACGGAGATGAGGTGAGAATGGATAAAGGGCAGGGCGGAAACGATTCGGACATAGCTGGATGTAGGCTAGAAAAACATCAGGGTCTCAGGTCTACGCCCAGGGTTGAGGAATGGGATGACTGGAAAGAGTACGATCCCAAGGAATGGCCCAGGAAGGTGGAGCGGCGGTATACCCTGGTGCCGACCGTGTGCTTCAACTGCGAATCGGGTTGCGGGCTTCTGGCCTATGTAGACAAGGACACGTACGAGATCCGAAAGCTGGAGGGCAACCCCCTTCACCCGGCCAGCCGGGGCAGGAACTGTGCCAAAGGCCCCGCGACCCTGAACCAGGTCACCAACCCTGATCGGATCCTCTACCCTCTGCGTAGGACCGGGAATCGGGGTGAGGGCAAGTGGGAAAGGGTCTCCTGGGATGAGGCCCTCGACGACATCGCTCAGCGCGTCCGCCGTGCCATCACAGAAAAACGCCGTGACCAGGTGGTGTATCACGTGGGCAGGCCCGGCGAAGACCTGTACACCGAGCGGGTCCTGGCGGCCTGGGGCGTCGATGGCCACAACTCCCATACCAATATCTGCTCCTCCAGCGCCCGTGTGGGCTATGCGTTTTGGATGGGGATGGACCGGCCCACCCCCGACCATGCCAACGCCCGGTTCATCCTCCTGATGAGCTCTCACCTGGAGTCGGGCCACTATTTCGTGCCGCAGGGCCAGCGAATCGTCGATGCCCGCGCCTCGGGTACTAAGATCGCCGTTATCGACACCCGTCTCTCCAACACCGCCTCCCAATCGGATTACTGGCTGGCGCCCCGTCCAGGCACCGAGGCAGGACTGCTCCTGGCCATCGCCAGCTACTTGATCCGAGAGGACCTCTACGACCGGTCCTTTTTGGAGAGGTGGGTCAACTGGCGGCAGTTGATGGAAGACAAGGCTTACCTCAGCTACCTGGTTGACCAGGCCCTACTCGACCGGGTACCCGAGGACTCTTCCTTCGACGGCTTTATCATGCTGATGAAAAAACTCTACGAAGGATACACCTTCAAATGGGCCGAATCGGAAACAGGCGTAGCCTCGGAGCTGCTCCTCACAGTTGCCAAAGAGGTGGCCCAAGCCGGGACCGCCTTCGCCAGCCACATCTGGAGGAACGCTGCGGCGGGGCACCTGGGCGGCTGGATGGTGGCCCGAGCCCTCTTCTTTCTAAATGTGCTCACCGGTTCCGTGGGCACGCCCGGAGGCACCCTGCCCAACGCCTGGACCAAGTTCGTGCCCCGCCCCATTACTATGCCCCCTCCCCCCGAGTGCTGGAACGAGATACATTATCCCCTGGAGTTTCCTCTGGCCCATTTCGAGATGAGTTTCCTGCTGCCTCACATTCTGGAGGAGCGGGACAGGTCTATCGATGTTTACTTCACCCGGGTCTACAACCCCGTGTGGACTAATCCAGACGGTTTCTCATGGATCGACATGTTCCAGCACGAGGGCCGCATCGGGCTACACGTAGCCCTGACCCCTGTATGGAGCGAGACCGCCCAGTACGCGGATTATGTCCTCCCCATGGGCCTCGCCCCCGAGCGCCACGACCTCCACAGCTACGAAAGCCACGCCTCCCAGTGGATCGGGTTCCGGCAACCGGTGCTCAGGGTGGCCAGGGAAAGGGCCGGCGAGCACATTGATTTCACCTATCAGACCAATCCGGGCGAAGTGTGGGAGGAAAACGAGTTCTGGATCGAGCTCTCCTGGAAGATAGACCCAGATGGCTCTCTGGGCATACGCCAGCACTTCGAGTCGCCTTATCGCCCGGGAGAGAAGCTGCCCATCGGTGAATACTACCAGTGGATTTTCGAAAACTCAGTCCCGGGCCTTCCCGAAGCGGCCCGGAAGGAGCACCTCACACCCCTGGAATACATGAAACGCTACGGGGCCTTCCAGGTAACCACCGACGTCTACAACCAGCATGAGAAAGAGCTCTCCTCCGAGACACTCAAAGATGCATCGCATGACGAGTCCACCGGAGTAATCTGGAGCCACAAGCCCCCAGACACAGTCAATCTCCGCCCATACCCCGGGCCCTTTCTAGACCGGGAGGGCCGCACCCGAGTCGGCATATCGGTGGACGGCCGGCCCGTCGAGGGCTTCCCCACCCCTTCTGGAAGATTGGAGTTCTATTCCACGACCTTGGCAGAATGGGGGTGGCCCGAGTATGCCATCCCCATCTACCCGAAGGACCCCCAACAGCGGGACCAGATGCCCCACCTCACCAGCCAGGTCCATCATTCCAAGATCGACGCCTCCCGTAATGAATTCGTTCTTCTGCCCACATTCCGCCTACCAACCCTGATCCACACCCGCACCAACGGGGCTAAATGGCTCCACGAGATCGCTCACATCAACCCGGTATGGATCAATCCGTTGGACGCCAAACTCATCGGCGTGGACACCGGTGACCTGGCCAAAGTCGAGACTGAGATCGGCTATTTCGTCGACCGGGTCTGGGTCACGGAGAGCATACGGCCCGGGGTGGTGGCGTGTTCCCACCATCTGGGCCGGTGGCGGCTCCACGAAGACTCCGGAAGCGACAGGTGGAACTCGGCCCTAGTCGCCCTGGAGCAGAGCGGGGAGCGATGGTCGCTGCGCCAGATCAAGGGCGTCACCCCCTTCAAGAGCGCCGACCCGGATTCGGAGCGCATCTGGTGGAGCGATGGAGGCGTGCACCAGAACCTGGTGTTCCCCGTACAGCCCGATCCCATTAGCGGAGGGCACTGCTGGCACCAGAAGGTGCGCGTGGAGAAAGCAGGCGCGGGCCTCAAGTACGGGGACATATCCATCGACGCAGACGCCGCCCGCCGAGTGTACAGAAGATGGCTCGGGTTCACCCGCCCGGCCCCCGGGCCTGGTGGTTTGCGCCGGCCATTCTGGTTGCTCCGCCCTCTGAAACCCCACAAAGACTACTACTCCAAGGTCCAGGGGTAAGGCACCGCGCGAAGCGCCTGCGAACATCCTGTCCGACAGCAAAGCTCTATAATATCCTCGTCTGTATACAAAAATGGCCAAGGGTGGCAATAGTTGAGCATTGATAAGATCGAAGCCAGGCTTGCCAAGGGTGAGGTCCTCATCCTGGACGGCGCAATAGGCACCGAGATCACGCGCCGGAGCGGCTTGCCGGGCACCAGCGATCTGGCAGTTACCCAGATGATCAAGTCGCCCGGGCTTATTAGAGAGCTTCACAAAGACTACATCGGAGCCGGCGCCGACGTGATTACCGCCAATACATACGACTGTAACAGGCCCGCCCTGGAGCAGGTGGGTATAGACCCGAGCCGGGTCGCCCAAATCACCGCTATGGCAGTGGACCTAGCCAGAGAGGCGAGGGACGGAGCCGGCCGCGAAGGTGAAGTGTTCATCGCCGGCTCCCTGGGGCCCCTGGGCTCGGACTACGATCCCGACGACGTGCCTCCCCTCGATGTTTGCCTGTCCGTTTATCGAGAGCAGGTTGAGGCGATGGCATCCTCGGGGGTGGATTTCATACTCGTCGAGACGGCCGCCAGAGTGAGGTCGGCCCGGGCCGGAGTGAAGGCGGCGGTTGAGATGGGTCTGACCGCTTGGGCATCCCTGATAGCCGATTCGAAGGGGCGGGTGAAAAGCGGGGAGCCCTGGGGTGAGGCCGTGGAGGTCTTGCTTTCCGATGGAGCCTCTGCAGTTCTCATAAACTGCACGCAACCCGAGGTCTTGAGCCTGGCCATGAAGGAGCTGGCACAGCAGAGCGCCGCCCCGGTAGGGGCCTATGCCCAGTGCGCCCGATATAAAGGCTTCGGGTGGGAGTTCGGGCCGTCCATGTCGCCGCAGCGATACCTGGGCTATGCTCGTCAATGGGTCGATGCAGGGGCCCGAATCATCGGAGGGTGCTGCGGCACCACTCCCGAGCATATCCGGGCCCTGGGGTCCCTAAGAGATCAGGCCTGATTAGGCCCCGTCATCCCAACCATAGGCTCCCCGGGTACATTACTCAGCGCCTCCAACCCTGCATTTGTCACGGTTAAATTGTTGCACTGAGTCCCTGTGCTAGAATTACACCATGAAAAAGATCTCGTTATTTCTCAGCGGCCTCTTCTTGATCGCCTTATTGGCATTAGCGGCGTGTGGCGGTGGTGGAGGCGAAGAGCCCCCTCCCACCTCACTGCCCGCGCCGACAGCCATCCCTGTCGCCCCTGCTGCTCCTACAGCAATCCCCATCGCCCCCGCGCCCACACCCGTTCCCAGCCCGACTCCTTTGCCCATTCTTCCAATTCCCACCGCGACTCCTACCGCAATTGTCGAGGGGGTCACGGAAGCAGGCGTCCTCTCCATACTGGAGGGCAAAGCCTAGTTTAGACCCGAGGGCGGCGCTGTCTGGCTCGCGACCACTGATGGAATGTCAGTCAGCGTAGATGTCCATGTAAGGACCCTCAACGTGTCTACTGCCGTAATCCAGTTCGCCGAGGGCAGCAGGGTACAGCTGGAGCCCAACACTGAGCTGGTCGTAGAGGTCTTCGAGCTGTTGAACGGAGGTCCCCCCACGGGCCAGCGGGTGGTCAAGGTCAGACTTGTGGACGGTTCGGTCTCCTTCGATGTGACCAGCGCTCCTACGCCACCCAACGTTTGGGAGTTCCTTACCACCGATGGCATCATTGCCATCCACGGGACCCAGGGCACTTTGAGCAGCCGGGAAAGCGCCGAGGAGCTTGTGCTGAACATCCTGGAAGGTGAGGCGACTCTGGCCCACATACGGATTGCTGACGATACCGGTGAGCCGGAGCTGGACCTGTTCACCGTTGAGGACGGAAGCGTTGTTAGCCTTCCCAGCAGCGCCCAGGGCCTGACCGGCGAGGCCGTAGATACGCTGCTTGGCATCGCCGAGATCATCGCACTTGGCGGCAAGGTCGCGGTCGAGCAGGTCTCTGCCTCTGGCGACATCGACGCAGGGGTTGCAATCGGACTCAACGCCTTCGCCGGTGTTGAAGGCGCCGCTGAAGTAGTGGCGATACTAAGCGAAGTATCGGAGGTGCTGGAAGCCGCAGGGGACAAAATAAGCCTCGCATCTGGAGTGAACCGGGGTGCGGCGATCGAGTTCGGTCTTATAGCAGCCACACTCCAAAAAGGCATAGTCCAGGTCAGCCTGGACGGGGGGGGGGAGCGAGAACGTCGGGGATTTCGTTTCCAGCAGCCTGGATAAAATCGCCGCGGTATCGGCTCTGGGCAAATTACCCGACTCCGTGGCTGACCTTCTTGAGGGATTTGCCGAAAAGTTCCTGCCTCCCGAAGCTGAGGACCTGTTCGACGAGAACGGAACATTGATCGGCGTCAAAAGGCCGGACATAGTGGTCTTCGATGAGGACGGCAACCCCATCGGTAAGCAGCTGGGGGACATCTTTGCCGTGAACCTCGACGGCATTATCGACGAAGAAGGCGAGCTTCCCGACATCTTCTACATCGCAGACCCCTTTGACGATGAAGCGGGAACTGGCCTCGCGGTGGCCGGACTCATCGACCTGCTGCCCACTGTCGCTAGGGAGCGGGGAGACATAGGCCTCCTGGAAACCTGGGTCCCTAACCTGGTGGCCTTCGACGAAAACGGAGACATAGTCCACACCATCTTTGAGTTCGACGAGGAAGGTAACTTGTCCGGGACCAAGGCCTTCTCAAGAGAGTTTGTCGATGAGAATGGTGGGCCCCTTGATATCCCGATAAACGAGTTTCTGAAAACGGATGAAGAGGGCAACATCATCGGGCAGAAAGAGATCCCTTTTGTTGCCCTGGACGAAAACGGTGAGGTCCACGAGTTCATCCTGCCTGAACCGATAGTTCACGACGAGGACGGCAATGCCATCGGCATTCAGCTGCCGTCGGTTTTTCTGGTAGGAGAGGACGGACGCCTCGATGGTCTGGAGGTAGGGGGCGTTATCACCAAGGAGTTTCTCCTGGGGCTGGAGGCGCTCAGGCCCAACCACGATATTCCGGAGGGCGCCGTGTTCGACTCCGACAAGATCCTGTTCGATAGTGAGGGTATCGCCCACACCGCAGACGAGTTCCGGCCTTCCATGATCATTCGGGACGAGGAAGGCGAAGTGGTTGGCTACCGGATCGCCACCGAGATCACCTGCATCACCTCTAAGTGCCTCGAAGAGATCGCTCCGAACCTGCAACTCCTGGCCCAGATCGAGGAGGCGGTCCACGTTCTGGTGGAAGATGCGGAAGGCGGCTTCACCATAGCAGAGCTGCAAGGGGTAGCCCTTCACGACGAGAACGGTGAGTTTGTCGGCCTGGTGAACCCGCAGATCCTGCTGCTAGATCAAGCGACCGGTAAAGTGGAAGGGTTCCTGGAAAGTGACACCGACCTGATTCAAGAGTTCGCGGCGTTTTTCACAGGCGAGAATAATTTCTTCGATGAGAGTGGAGAATACCTCGGGACCTTCGACCCCAATCTGGAGGCAAGCCAGTTTGCGTTCGCTCTGGAAAGGGGGGACGAGTTCGATCCCCAGGCCTTCGCCCAATTTGATGAGTTTGGGGAGGAGTTAAGCCCTGGCGCCCTCTCAGGCTTCCAGGGATTCTCGCTGACCGACCTGGAAGATTTCACCTTAGGTGAGGCCTTTGGCGGCGAGCTGGGGCTTAGCCAGGAGGAGCTAAAGCAGCTGTTCGCTGAGCGTCCGGGTGACTTTGTGGATGGGGACCCGGCCCAT
>JADFJI010000270.1 GCA_022566235.1 Chloroflexota bacterium | reverse complement strand
CAACGTCCTCAGGGATTTCCTTTTCGAGAGGGTCTACCGGGTCAGCGGCGCCAGCCCCGAGGCGGAAGAGGCACGAGGAGTGATCAAGGCCCTATACCAGCACTTCCTCGATCACCCTGATGAGATTCCCATAGAGTACCGAATGCGGGGCAACGGCAAAGACCGCCGAACCCTGGACTACATTGCAGGGATGACTGACAGGTACGCCCTGCGAATGGCGGAGGAGATGAGCCTGACCTCAGCAATTTGAGCCTGGGAACGCTGATAGCCGGAGCGGACCTAACGAAACCATGGGCACCATAGACGATATAAGGGCCAAACTGGACATAGTCGATCTTGTCTCCCAGTACGTCCACCTCCAGAAAGCGGGGCGTAACTTCAAGGCGTTGTGCCCCTTCCACAGCGAGAGAACGCCCTCTTTCATCGTAAGCCCGGAGCGACAGACCTGGCGATGCTTCGGGTCATGCGGCACGGGCGGCGACGCCTTCTCCTTCATGATGAAAAGGGAGAGCATAGAGTTTTCAGAGGCCCTGGGCCTGCTGGCCGAGCGGACCGGGGTCCAGCTCAAGCCCCGTGATAGTGAGCGGGAAGACAGTTCGGCCCTGCTGTACAAGATCAACGATTCCGCAGCCAGCTATTTTCACCATCTGCTTCAAAGCTCTCCCGAGGCCGAGGACGCTCGTGGATACCTCAAACAGAGGGGGTTCTTCAAGGAGACGATAGAGAATTTTCAGCTGGGATACAGTCCATCGGACGGGGGCATGCTGCTCAAGCACCTGAAGGCCCAGGGCTACAGCCGCGAGGATTCGCTGGCCGCAGGCCTGGCAACCAAGCCCGAGGCCGGAGGGATCAAAGACCTGTTCCGGGGCCGCCTGATGTTTACCATCCGGGACCAGCGGGGACGCACCCTGGGGTTCGGTGGAAGGGCTTTAGGCGAAACCTGGCCCAAATACATCAACTCTCCCAAGACCCCTATCTTCGATAAGAGCGGCATATTATATGGCATCGATAGGGCCAAGAACGCTATTCGGCAGGACAAGTGGGCCGTGGTGGTGGAGGGGTACACGGACGTTTTGACCGCCCACCAGCACGGATTCAAGAACGTGGTGGCCTCCATGGGCACGTCCCTGACCGAGAGGCAGGTGGACGCGTTAAAGCGGCTGTCGACCCGGGTATCCATGGCTATGGACGCCGACACCGCCGGGCAAGAGGCCACTCTGCGCAGCCTGAAGTCCTCCTGGAAAGCCCTGCATCGGAACGTCCATCCGATTCGGGGCAGGGGTAGGCAGCGATACCTGGAGGGTCCGCCCCAGCAGACCATAGAGGTGGTAATCATGCCGCCGGGCAAGGACCCGGACAACGTCATTCGGGAGAGTGACCAGGAGTGGTCTACCCTGCTTGAGAATTCCAAACCCCTGCTGGACTACATCATGGAGGCCGAGGTCGCCAGGGTAAACCTGGAGGCCCCCGGGGCCCGGGGAGCGATTCTGGAGGAGTTTCGAGGGCTGCTGGTCACGGCCGACTTCCTGGACCAGGACCGGTATGTCCTGAAACTGGCGAAGCTGCTGGGCGTCAGTGAAGACAGTATCAAGCTTACCCTTAGACAGGCGCCCCGGGCCTCAGAACCCAGGCCTTCCGTTAGGCCCAGGGAAACGGCCGGCGACGCCCTGGAATCGACCGGGAAGCAGCCAGAGGATGTACTTGGAGAGGACGTACTGGAGGAGTATGTTCTCGCCCTGCTCATGCAGCGCCCGGAGCTAAAGGAGCTGGCAAGAGGTACAAGCCCAGATGTTTTCAAACATCCGGAAAATCGGGATATCTTCCTGAGGTGTGTTCACGGTGACGGGTTAGAAGAGTCCCTTTCCGAGAGATCGGGCCCTGATCATCTGGCCCAGCGCCTTGAGCAACTGTCCGGCAAGGATATCCCGGAAGAGCCCGGCGACAAATTGAGGGATGGATTGATAGAGTGCCTCAACCGGCTGGAGGTACGCAGATTGAAGGACCTTAAAACGGAAGAGGCGCATATCCTATCCCAGGAGGAGTCGTTAGGAGAGATAGCCGATGGAATTCAAAGGTCTGCTCCCGAGCGGAATGCCCAGATAAGAGAACTGGAACGCCGGGGGCATAAAGCCGTACAATAAAGGAAATCTCAGGCCCGAGAGAGGCAAGGAATGCAACGCGATAAAGAGACGGAGTCCCTCGCAGACGACGAGGACGAGCAGGAACACGAGGATCCCGATACTCGGGAAACCTCAGAGGGTGGGCTAGACTCTAACATGAATAGCGGCGAAGGCGACTATCGCAAGGTGATAGGCAACGCCATCACGGCTACCAGTGTCCTGGACCTGATCTCTCAGGACAAACCCCTTCCTCAAGAGGCGCCGCCCAAGGTGGAGAAAGTCATCACCTCCGGGGGCGCAAGCTACGACCAGGAACTGGTCGACGATCCGGTCAGGATGTACCTCAGGGAGATCGGGCGTGTCCGGTTGCTCAGCGCCAGGGATGAGCGGATTCTGGCCCGGAGAATGGAGGGTGGCAAAAACATAACGGCCCTTGAGGTCCAGTTGGAGGAAGAATACGGCAGGCCTCCGGCAGCGGTGGAGATCATCAGGTCAATTCTGGAGCGGCTGTTTTCCAGTGCCCCCACCATCGACGCCATGGCCTACGAACTCGGCCTCACGCCTCCGCTAAACCTGGCCCAGTTGACCTCCCACCCCGGCCTCAGGGTAGCGTTGAAAGGCGAGATCGACCACGAGATATCCAGTAAGCTCGCCGAGATGGAGGAGAGGTCCCCCTTTGACGTGGATACCGTTTTGATCACCACATCTGTGGATAGCAGACTGCTGTCCCAGAAACTGCTGGAACTGCTGGGAGAAGACCTGTGTTTGAAAGACCTGGATCAGGTCCTGGCAAGCCCCGACCTCGCCTCAAAACTCAATGAGTGTGATTCTTATTTCCGTGCAGACATGAAGGCCATCAAGGCCGAGGGCCTCAGGTCCCAGCGTCACCTCACCGAGGCCAACCTGCGCCTGGTGGTGAGCGTGGCCAAGAAGTACATCGGACGGGGAATGTCTCTCCTGGACCTGATTCAGGAGGGAAACATCGGACTCATACGTGCGGTCGAGAAGTTCGATTACCGCAAGGGTTACAAGTTCAGTACATACGCCACCTGGTGGATTCGGCAGGCGATAACCAGGGCCATCGCCGACCAGGCCCGTACCATACGTATCCCCGTTCACATGGTAGAGACCATCAACAAACTCCTGCGGATGAGTCGTCGCCTGGTCCAGGAATACGGACGGGAGCCCACCAGCGAAGAGATCAGCAGGGGAATGGAGATCACCCCAGAGAAGGTCAGGGATATCATCAAGATCTCCCAGGAGCCCGTTTCTCTGGAAACACCGGTGGGGGAAGAGGACGACAGCCATCTGGGCGACTTCATAGAGGACCGCAGCACCCTGGCCCCGGCCGACGCCGCCTCCCACCAACTGCTGAAGGAGCAGGTCAACGAGGTCCTGGAGACCCTCAACAGCAGAGAAAAGAGGGTACTACAGCTCAGGTTTGGGCTGGAGGATGGCCGAAGCCGTACCCTGGAGGAGGTGGGGAGGGAGTTCGGTGTGACCAGGGAGAGGATTCGCCAGATCGAGGCCAAGGCCCTCCGAAAGCTCCGGCATCCCACACGCAGCAAGAAGCTGCGAGACTTTTTAGA
>JADFJI010000009.1:10863-17399 GCA_022566235.1 Chloroflexota bacterium | reverse complement strand
CAAGGATGCTGGTCGATGGGGTAGAACTGGGGGGGCGGGCCGACAGGGTGGGCCGTATTGCCAACGACTATTCTATGAACATTGTGTTGCTCAGGGCGAAGCGGTACACCACCGCCCTCCCATTTTCTTTTCTGGTTGTAGTGCTACACGCTGCGATGGCGGCTTTGCTTGTGTTCATCCTGGAGATCACCCAGGCCTTCAATGGCCGTCTCCTAGGACTCAGAGAGACCCTGGATGGGGCATCGGACGTTGTAATACAGCTTCCACAGCTTCCGATCTTCAGCCCCAAGGACATGGTTCTGCCCACAGTCCTGACGTATATGATACTGGTGGTGCTGATCATCGCCAATTTGATGGTGCCCAAGATAGCCACGGGTGGCCACCCGGTTAAATTCGTGAGCTACGCATCCATCATGATAATGATCTCCGGGTTGACCCTTCTAGTTGTCCCGCCGATTGTGGAGCAATTATTTAGCCGATAGAGGAGGTACTGCCGATGGGCCTGATGCCAAAGCTGTTCACCAAGAACAAACGCGAATCTAAGGAAGAGGACGATGGCCGAACGCCCTACCCCTCCAACCGAGTCAGACGACACTCCGCCCTCAAATGAGGCCGCTCCTCCAGTGATCAGCCTGGTCACATCCGAAGATGAGTCGTCCAAGGCTGGTGTCACCATTGACCTCGGAGAAGACGATGGATTGAAGGAATCTTCTGAGGAAGATCCGATATCCGATGACCTGATGGGTATATTTGAGGAAGAGATCGAGGAAGACGGGCGTCTGAAGGGGTTGACTGCAAAGGTGGAGGACGTTTCCGCGGAAGACCTTGCTGAGGAGCTTCGTGTATGCGCAGAGGAGATGGGGGCTCTGGGAGCAGCAAAAGGATAGTTGTGACCAGCACTCGGGGTTTGACGATTGAGCGGAGTGTGTCTGGCGTCATGAGGAGAGGGCTAGGTCGTACAGGCATGGGCCATGGAGATTTGTGATGACATGGGTGCAACTGGCAAGGGCGCTCATCGGAAGCAGGGCCAAGCTGTGGACCTGGTGGGGGTTGTCCCTCCTCATACTGTTGCTGGCATCGGTATTCATCATTATTGCCGTCTTCAACAATGTGGGGTGGATCTTCGCAGGGTCTCAGGGAAGTAGCATGTCCCCGACCCTAAATCCAGGGGACCTTCTGATATCACGTCCCCGAAAAGCGACTCAGGTGAGTCTCGGCGACGTGGTTGTCTTTCGATACGAGGGGAGACTCATCGCCCACCGGCTTATCGATTTCCTGCCTGTCGGACCCGGGAACGTTGGGGCTCAGAGGGCGTTCCTGATAACCCAGGGAGACGCTCTCTCCGAACTCGATCCGCCGATACCCGCCGACTCCCTTCTGGGAGAAGTAGTGTTAATACTGCCCGGGCTCGGGTGGATTGCGCTTCACGCCAGAGCCCTGGCGATAGCGTTCCTCGGCCTGTACTCTGCCTGGGCGGCACTGGCTATATGGCGATTGACCAACTGGGACAAACGAGTGGCCGATACCGGTCCAGGGCCGCCTGGGCTAAGTGCCCGGCAGCGCCCGTGACTAGAGAGAGGGCCTGGGAATTCGCAAGGAACCGTGGCCATCGAGAATGAGGCGTTCACAGTGGGTGTCCTGGGCCCGGGTTTCGGGGTAGAGGCTCACTCGACGTGGGCGTCTCTGCCCAGCAGCAGGAAGATGTCGCCCCACTGGGTCGGACTATCAAGGCTCCAGGCCTCGGTGGAATCCACGGGTTTGAGCCTCACCCCCTCGGCGGCGCCGTAGACCAGCATGGCGGCCCCCTCCCCGGAGTCGTCCACCAGTGCGGCGTGGGCCTGAGTAGGCCCCTGGGCCGACCATCCTACTATCTGGTAGGTGTCCTCCTTGCCATCGGGGCCTGTGGCGGTGACCCTGGAGATGGGTCTGGGGTCTTCCACCGTCTGGAAGCTGCGAGTTACGTCGAAGGGGCAGTTATCGGACTCCTCCACCTCTATCATCAGCAGCATGGCATGATCCCTCCGGGCAAGGTTAGAACGGGTTTGAGGCGAGGTCCGGCGCTTCGAACCTACGCCTCGAAGCTTCTCATGGCTGTACGCTGCATATGCGCCGTGGCCAGGTGCTGCCCCAGCACTATCCGGGCCTCGGCCCTGCGAAGGTCCAGTGAGGATATCGCCACGGCGCGATAGAGAACTCCGGCTGGAACCCGAATGGTGGCCTTTTCTCCGGGCAGCGGCACCTCTATCCCCAGCGCCTCGGCCATGAAACCGGCCTGCAGGGCGCCCACCTGCGTTGCGTGGCACTTGGTTACGGCCCTGCCCCTGTGCAGGAGGGTCACGCCTCCTTTTCCTCGCCTGAGGGTCAGGGGTATGTCGGAACGGGGCCGGGATAGGAGCCGCTCGGCGTAGTCCTGGGCCCGGGCACGGCTTATGGCCATAGGTGTATGTAGGGCACGATGTGGGCGGATCCTCTTAGACGGCGCACTCGCCCTCGCCCCGTTCCACCTTGAACAGCAGGGTCTTGCCCCAGTCCAGGTAGGTGCCGATGTTCTCCTTGTTGAGGGGACCCGGGTCTTTGTACGCCAGAGCAAGGGCTTCGAAAGGCTCCTTCCCCACCCGGTCGACGAAGCTGTTGAATCGCTCCTGGGGCTCGCGCTCCGACTGGTATAAGTGGATGATATCCCGGACTACTTGAGGGATCTTTTTGGCGGGGACTTTGGTCTTGATCCGCTGGCCGAAGCGGGCGGCATCATCCGAGCCGTAGCTGCCACCGATGAACATTTCATAGGAGGGTACCTGATTCCTGTTTTCCCCCCTGGAGGCAGCGCCGTGGAATCCGATGTTGGCGATGTGATGGCGGGCACACCCATTGGGGCAGCCGCTGATCTTTACGTGGAGGGATTTGACCAGGGGGTCCTCGATGGCCATCTCCCTCAAGGTCTGGCCCACGGCCTGTCCCAGGCCCATGGAGGAGGTTATGCCCAGCTTGCAGCTATCGGTGCCGGGGCAGGAGACTACGTCGGTGATCTCGTGGGCACCGGGGTCGCCCAGGTCCACTTCCTTAAGCTCATCCCAGACTTTCCGGAGATACGCCTCCGGGACCCACCTAAGTACCAGGTTCTGCTCAGTGTTAGTCCGCAACCGACCACTGCCATATTGACGCGCTATGCGGGCCAGCACGGGGAACTGGGCGGCTTCGATGTCACCCAGCGGCAGCTTCACCAGCACCGTGTTATATCCCGCTTGCTTCTGGGGGCGGACATTGGACTTGAGCCATCGCTGGTAGGTCGGGTCCCGGTGGCCGTTGGGGGAGGCCTGCACAAGGGGTGGCGGGTCGTCTTGCAGCTCCGGAGGGAGCTCCATCAGGGGAGAAGGGTCGAAGGACTGCCGGGCCCAGGGCTGTTTCAGCTCCTCTTCCACTTCCTCTTTGAAGGCATCGATGCCGATCCTATCGATGTAGAACTTGATGCGGGCCTTGGCCCGGTTTCTACGGAGTTCATCGGTGCGATTGAAGATGCGAATGACGGCCTCGCTTACTCGGAGATAGTCTTCGACGGGGACGAAATCGTACAGAGTGTAGGCAATGCGGGGCATGATGGAGGTGCCGCCGCCGACGAGCATCTCGAAACCTCGCTGCTCAACACCATCCTCGTTGGTCCTGACCTTCGGCTTGAAGGCAAGGTCGTGGATGACGGTGACGACGCAGTCGTCGGCACAGCTAGAGAAGGCGACCTTGAGCTTTCGGGGAAGGGCTTGGGTGAGGGGATGACGCACATACCAGCGGGCAAAGGCCGCGAGGTACGGGCTTACGTAGAACGGCTCGTCAGGGGTGACCCCGGACAGGGGGCATCCGATTACGTTCCTCACGGTGTTGCCGCACGCCTCTCGGGTGGACAGCCCCACTTCGCCCAGCATACGCATCAAGTCCGGAGTATCCTCCAGTTTGACGAAGTGTAGCTGTATGTTCTCCCGGGTGGTGACGTGGCCCTTCTTGAGGGGTACATAGCGGTCCACGATGCGTCCCAGGACGTCCATCTGGTCAGCCGTCAAACTGCCCGATGGCATTTTGATGCGGACCATCTGGACGTCGGCCTGACGCTGGCCGTAAACCCCCTGGACCAGCCTGTAGGCGGTAAACTTCAAGGGGTCCTCCCACTCCCCGTTTCGGAAGCGGGTGACCTCGGTCTCAAAATCGTCCACCTCTTCGGGCACATAGGGGATGATTCCCTTGGAGTAATCGAGTTCGGCTTTGTCCCCTATTGACGGGTCTTTCTGAATGGTGGTCATGCCTGAGGGCCTCCTAGGTTTTTCGACAAAAAAACTGCGCTCCTCATGTGGGATGTATCCCCGAGGAGCGCAGCGCTATACTTTTGCGGTTTTTCGCGCTGGCCCTATGGCCAGCAGGTACAAGAACAGAGGTCAGACAGCATCCAAATATTCATACTCGGGACGAGTTTAACTCCGTATACGCTGATTGTCAAATTTTTGCACTTCTCGAACAGGGCCTTTTGATTGTCCAGTGGTGCGGGCCTACGCTCTCCAGTTTCAATGGAGAGAGGAGGTCATCTTTAGGCAGCCTCAGCGGGGATGGGGGCCGGGGTGGCCGGCTGTTTGATGGCCTTGTGGAAATAGGCTACCACTGCGCCTGCTATGAGGATCCCCACAACCATCAGGCAGGCAAACCGGAACCCGTCCAGGTAGAACCCTTGGGCCTCGGTTTCGGACAGGGTACTGATGAACTCCGGCAGGAACATGGACAGCGCGGTAGCCGAGGCCGTGGCCCCCAGGGCGTGGCCCAGCTCTCGGGTGGTCTCTAACATTCCGGATGCGACACCCCGATGCTCCAGGGGGAGAGAGCTCATGACCGTGGCGTTGTTTATCGGGTTGAAGATGGAGGTGCCCGCAGTTATGGGGAGCATGATTAGGGGAACGGTCCAGGCCGGTATGTGGGCTACGGTGAGTCCAAGGATTAGGAAACCCATAGCGATGACCACCATCGCCCCGGGCCGGAACAGCCTGGAGCCGTGCTTATCGTAGAGCGATCCCCCTATCATGGGGAGGAAAATCCCCACGGACTGATTCGGCACCAGCACCAGCATGACGAAGAGGGGTGTGAGACCGAACCCTTCTTCCATCACGATGGGGACCAGGGTGAACGCGGCCAGCATGGAGAAGTGGAAGGCCGAATTGGAGACCAGGGATAGAGAGAAGTATTTGTTACGGAAGTGGCGCAGGTCCACCACAGGATTCTTGACCCGGCGCTCCACCAGTATGAAGAGGGCCACCAGGAACAGGAAAAGGATCTGCATAGGCACGTGATAGCTGATGGCCTGGGAGGTGGTGAAGGACTCGGCCCCTCCGTGGAGGTGATTGGTGGACAGCACCAGCGTAACTGCCGCGGCAACCAGCAAAATCCCTCCAAGGTAATCGATGTGGCCCGAGGGCCTGACCCCCTCTATCTTTTCATGACGCATCATGCGATAGGCGGTGAATGTGGCGATTAACCCTATTGGCAGGAAAGAGAGAAAGGCGATTCGCCAGGTGGCGAACTCCAGGGATAGGCCAAAGGTGGCCAGGCCACTTAGGGTCCCGATGCGCGACCCTATGATGGGGATGGAAAAAGCTCTTCCTCGCTCCCCTATAGGGAAGGCGGCCACGAGAATGGCATTGGCATTTCCGATTATCAACGCCGCGCCCATGCCGGATAGGGCCCTGAAAACTACTATCTCCAACAGGTTCTGAGAGATTACGATCAGCCCTGCTCCCAGGGTGGAGCCTAGAATTCCGACGAAGAAGACCCTGGCGTGGCCGTACCGATCTCCAACCCGGGCCCCCAGCATCGCCCCGCTCCCAATGGCCAGCAGATAGGCGATTACGATCCAGGCGGCTACGTCGATATCGACGTTGAACTCATCGGCAAGGGTGGGCAGGGATAGGGCCACCGGCAGGCTGGACATCTGGACCAGCATGCTCCCCGTAGCCAGGGCCAGCAACACTCGGCGTCGCTCGGGGGTCACGAACAGTGGAGCAATGGATTGGGGAAGTCTCATCGATGGGTAATCAACTCAGTATGATGATGGCCTCATTAAGGAGAAACGCTGGTAGTGGCCGCCGGTTATGACTATAGCATGACGCCAGGTCACGGTGAAGAGTTTTCTGCGTGATTTCGGGTCACCGGGGATTAAGCCCCGGCTCGAAACTGCTACCAGCGACCTGGTACCCATTGTCGATTAAATGCAGGGCCAGGCATGAGGGCTTTCTAACCAATGGCGCTAGTTTACGCGGCGTTCACAATCGATTCCAGGGCGACTATTTCATGCCATTCCGAGTCCTTCCCCTTCGGGAGGGGCGAGGAATCTGGGGTGGGGCTCTTCCTTTCTCTCTATAGGGATTGCCCCACCGCCTCAGATTCTTCGGTTGCGACGCTCCCACAGAATGACAGACTAACTGGTCTCGTATGACAGGTCCCGATACTCGGGACCTGTAGCGTGGGCCCAGCAGACTAGCACCAAGGGCTATCTTAGTGAGCGAACATCT
>JADFJI010000009.1:0-10853 GCA_022566235.1 Chloroflexota bacterium | reverse complement strand
GACTAGCACCAAGGGCTATCTAGACCACCTGGTTGAGCAGTTCATCTTCGCCCCGGCAGAGCCGGCCTATGTTCTCCAAGAGGATGTCGACGACGTTTTCCTCATAGACCTGGGTCTCGCCGCCAGTATGGGGCGTAATGACCACGTTCTCCATGTCCCAAAATGGACTGTCCTCCGGGAGGGGTTCGTCCCCGAAAACGTCGAGGCCTGCCCCGGCAATCGTGCCGCTGCGCAGGGCTTCCAACAGCGCGGGCTCGTTCACGCAGGCGCCCCGGGACACATTTATCAGATAGGCAGACCGTTTCATCTGAGAGAATTCGGTGCCGTCGATGAGGCCCCGTGTCTCGTCGTTCAGAGCGCAGGTGAGAACGACGTAGTCGGACTGCTGCAGCACCTTGTGGGTCTGGTCAGGTGTGAAGACCTGGTCGGCCGGGCCCTGGGCCGTAGCCGGGTTTCGCTTGGTCGCCAGCACCTTCATGTCGAAGGCCTTGGCTATCTTCGCCACCCTGGACCCTATGCCCCCCATACCGAGGATCCCCAGGGTCTTGCCTGCCAGCTCGTCCTCCCGTTTCGTAGGATCGGAGATCATGCCCCTCCAGACGTGCTTGCTCTGGTTGTATCGACCAGAATGAAGGTGACGGGAAAGGGCCAGGATCAGTGCAAAGACGTGCTCGCTTACCGCATTGCGGTTCACCCCGCTTGCGTTGGCAAGCCTAATGCCCCGGGCCTTCAGCTCCTCAACAGGGAACTGGTCATATCCCGCGCCGATGGACTGGACATATCGTAGCCGGGAGGCCGAGGCCAGAAGCTCATTGGTCCACAATCCAGAGATGACTAGGACATCCGCCTCACCTACCCGGGCCATCAGATCTTCCGGGGTCCATGCCTGGAAGGATTTTACGCCCGATTGACGCCTCCCTAAGGTCTCGTCCATATGATATGCAATGTGGGCGAAGCAGATGTTCAGGGCCTCTTTCGACGGGAAAGGTGAGGGATTTGCCATGCTTTTCACTCCACTCCTGTGGTCAGGTCATCCAGGCCACTATAGATTCGGTAACGCTGGTTCCGGTCAGCCCAAAGATATCCGTGGGCCCGCTCCATGTCAATCATCTTTTCGATTGTGAGGAGTGACTGGTTTCAGCCCTACCTTAACGCCGTCAGTGTACTAAGGGGTAGGAAGGAACCCAGGCCCGGCTCAGGCATTTACTGGACGAGTAGGCAGGCTTGACAGGAAAATGACCCGGATGTAGGGTGCCGGCATGGTAAGGAGCGCCCGAGAACCCGGAGGAAACACAGTTGGCTGATTCGACCAGGCTCGACGGGCAGGTGGCCATAGTGACCGGAGCGGCCCGGGGCATAGGCCGGGGTATCGCCCAGGTGCTGGCCGAAGCCGGGGCCACCATCGTTATCGGCGATCTTCTGGATGCAGGGGTCACGGTGGAGGAGATCAGGGCTGGTGGGGGACAGGCGGATTCGATGGTGATGGACACCAGCAAGCCCGGCGACGCTCGCGCCCTGGTTGACCTGGCCCTCTCGGGGTTTGGACAGCTGGACATCCTGGTGAACAACGCCGGGATAGACGCCCCCGATGGAAATGTTTGGGACCTGCCAGATGGAGAGTGGCAAAGGGTGATAGACGTCAACTTGAGCGGCGTTTTTTACTGCTCCAGGGCGGCCCTGCAGCCGATGCTTGAGGTGGGAAAGGGCTGTATCGTCAACATAAGCTCCCAGTCGGCCCGCCTGGGGACAAAGGGGATGTCGCCGGCCTATAACGCAAGCAAGGCCGGTGTACTGGGCCTGACCATGGCATTTTCGGCCCAGGTGGCGGACAGGGGTATACGGGTGAACGCGATCATGCCGGGCCTGGTGGAGTCGAGGGACTTCGGCTGGCCCAAGGATAAACTGGAGGCCAGGACTAAGGAGTACCCCCTGGGGCTCGGGACACCCAGGGACGTGGGAGAAGCGGTCCGTTATCTGGTCAGTCCCGCGGCCCGGTGGATTTCGGCAACCCACCTCCACATAGCGGGTGGGTATCAGAAAGGGTCTTCCTGGTTTTAGAGATGGGCCGTCCGACGGTGCTTCGGGCCTGCTACCTCACCTTGCGGGCCAGTAAGATGCAGGTGGGCACCCCTTTGGAGTCTATGTAGTACATAACGCCGCCAGGGCTGTCTCCTTCTTTTGGCACCAGCTCCATGCCGGCGGCCCCGAGTGTGTCCAGCAGGGCCTCGGGCTCGTAGAGTTGGAAAGAGCGGTCGAGATCGTAAATCTTATCGTAAACGGTCGTGACCCCGGTCCCGTTCTTGAAAGTTAGCTGTAGCACTCCACCGGCCTTCAGGACCCTGGCAAATTCCGGTAGGGTGACAGTATTCACCGCCTCGGGTGAGATGTGCTGTATCACCGTGGTGCAGATGATGAAATCGAAATAGGCGTCGTGGAAGTCCAGGGGCTGGCTGATATCCGCGACAGACAACCTTCCATTAAGCTCAGGGTTACGCTCCTCCGCTACCTTAAGGTTCTCCTCCACGGCATCGATGCCTAGCACGTCATAGCCGCCGTGCAGGAAGCGAAGAAGCTCCTTGACCGCTGGCCCGCAACCCGCATCCAGGCCACGAGCGCCGGGAGGGACCATCTCCAGGAGGCGGGCCCCGACCTTTTTCAGGTCAAGCAGATCTGTGTGAGAATCCCACCACTCGGCGTACTCCCGGGCATGGCTTCTGTAGAATTCGTAGGAATAGTCCTGGCTTTGGGTCATGGCATTCCACTCTCCGAGAAGGACTTAGAAGCAACTGAAGAGCGCCTGCTACGAGGGGCTCTTCGGGTCGGGCCTATGTTAGCATAATGGAGAATGACTATGGTCTGTGATTAGGCCTCGGCCCGACAGGCCCCGAGTATCGGGACAGGCAGGCCTTGGGCCCGACCTTACGTAAATCGAGGATACGCCCCTGGATTCATTGGCGAAGGTAACTACCTTTGCCTGCTAGCGCCGCTGACGGGTAAAGTTCTTGCTGGTTTCATAGATGGATGTTGTGGGGAGCCCTCTGGTGATAGGAGACGGATATGCCGGATGAACATGCGGATGTAGTGATCATAGGCGCCGGGATTGCGGGCTGTGCCTCGGCATATTATCTCTCGAAGAGAGGTGTGAAGGTGGTGGTCGTGGAAAAAGGAGATACAGGCGATGAGCAGTCGAGCAGGGCGTGGGGGTTCGTGCGCCAGCAGGCCAGAAGCTCCAGGGAGCTGCCCGTGATGATGGCCTGCAACAAGATCTGGCATGACCTCTCTCGAGAGTTGAACGCTGACCTGGAGTGGGTACAGGGTGGCGCCCTTGTGGTGGCTAATGACGAGGAAACGATGGAGAAGGTCCGGAACTGGGTAGAGGTCAGTAGAGAGCATGAGCTCGAAACGAAGCTTCTTACCGAAAGGGAAATCAAGGAACTTGTGCCATCGATGGAAGGGCCGTGGCTGGGTGGGATGTACACCCCCAGCGACGGCCACGCCGAGCCGAGAAAGGTGACCTCCGCCTTCGCCAGAGCGGCCCAGGAGAACGGCGTCGTCCTCCGTACCCGCTGCGCCGTGGAGGGGATCGATGTGTCCAACGGTAAGGTCACGGGGGTGATTACCGAGAAGGGTCTGATAAAGACTCCCGTTGCAGTGTGTGCCGCCGGGGCTTGGTCTCAAAAGGTGGCCCGCATGGTGGGGCTCCGCCTGCCGTATAGGGTGGTCCGGGCGAGTGTTTTAGAGACTGAACCCGCAGAGCATTTGACGAAAATTGGCGTATTGGGCCCTGGTATCGCCTTTCGACAGCGGCCCTCGGGAAGCTTCTACGTGGCCCCTGGGCCGGGGGGCACGGACTACGATGTAGACCTGGATACCTTTCGAGATATTCGACTGTTCCTTCCTAACTTCAGGAGGAATCGAGACCTATTCAAGGTCCACGTAGGCATGGAGCTCATCAAGGACGTTTTGCGAAGCATACCGGGTTCCCCAGCCAGGAGACACCCGTTTTCTCACACGGTGGGAGTCGAGCCAAAACCGAACAGAAAAGTTCTGGATATAGCCCTTAGAAACTTCCGACGCCTGTTCCCCTCTCTCGCATCGCTTGGCATTCAGCGTTACTGGTCGGGTCGCATAGAGGCCACGCCGGATGCCATACCCGTGATGGGAGAAGTCGATGGCCTACAAGGATTCATATTTGCCACGGGTTTTAGCGGTCGGGGGTTTGGGATGGGGCCCATCGCCGGCCTGCTGACCTCGGAGCTGATTGTAGACGGGAAGCCGTCCCTGGACATCCGGAACATGCGCCACAGTCGGTTCCGAGAAGGGGACCTGGACAAGACCAAGGCCGTCGTGTGAACCGTTGGCCTCGACGATTCTCATGCCGGTGGGCGGCCCGCGGGGTTAAGAATCTCCCGGGCGATTACGATTCGCTGCACCTCTGATGCGCCTTCGCCGATGCGGCGGATTCGCGCCTCCCTGTACCATCTCTCCAGGGGCATCTCGTGGGTGACACCGTAGCCGCCATGGATCTGGATTGAGCGGTCGACCACCTTGCCCAACACCTCGGCGGAGTAGAGCTTTGCGATGGAGCCCTCCAGGCGGAAGTCCTCGCCGGCATCGTATTTCCAGGCCGCCTCCCAGATCAGCCAGCGACAGGTGCGAATCTCCACCTCCGAGTCCACCAGCATCCACTGGATGGCCTGTCGGGTGGCCAGGGGCGCTCCGAAGGTCTCCCGGGTCTTGGAGTACTCCACTGCCATACGGTGGGCGATGACCGAGACCCCCAGGTTCGCCGAGGAGTATGGAATCCGCCCTCGGGCCAGAAGCTTGTTGGCCAGAAGGTCCCAGCCTTTGTCCACCTCTCCCAGGACGTTGCGGTCCGGCACTCGAAGGTTATCGAAGAAGAGCTGGGCGGGGGTGTAGGCCCGCATCACGGGTATTGGGGTCAGGCTGAAGCCAGGCGAGTCGTTCTCCACTATGAAGGCGGTGATGCCCCGGCGGGTCTCGGGATCGGTGCGGGCGAACACGATGCCCCAATCGCCCCACAGTGCACCGCTTATGAAGACCTTGCTGCCGTTGATAACCCAGTCATCGCCGTCGCGGACGGCCCGGGTCTGGATGGCCCGGGCGGGATCGGACCCGCCAGTGGGCTCGGTGATGGCGAACCAGGCCTTTCTTGCCCCCCTCACGGTGGGCAGGCCGTAGGTCTCAATCTGGTAGGGTGTCCCGTGCCAGATGATCTCCGGGGGAGAGGTGCCCATGGTGCCGTAGACAGGGGCGTAGAGGCCGGCAGCGTGCTGCACCATCTCCTCTTCGATGACTACCTGGGCGAATATGCTCAGGCCCCCACCATCGAACTCCTGGGGCACTCCAATGCACCACATGCCCATGGCCTTGGCCTTGGGTGCGAGCCTATTGAACTCGGTATCGGGAATGGAGATCGAATCGTGCTCCAGGTCATGCTCCAGCGGGATGATCTCCTTTTGGACGTAGTCCCGGACCATCCTGCTGGCCATCTTCAACTCTTCGGGAAGCTCATACCTCTCGTCGCCGGCAGCCATGATACCCTCCTGGCCTCTCACTTCGCCCCAAGGGCTCGATGGAAAGGCTTACCTGCCCGTGAAGTCGGGCCTGCGCTTCTCCGCGAAGGCCCTGGGCCCTTCTCTTGCGTCTTCTGTCGTCTTGAGGACCTGTCCAATGGCCTGCTCCATTCGCAGCCCGTATTCGATGGGCATGTATTGGCCCCTCACTGCCAGCTCCTTTATGGCCCGCACAGCCAGGGGTCCGTTCTGGCAGATGACGTGGGCCATGCGCTCTGCTTCCGTCATAAGCTCACCCAGGGGCACCACCTTGTTCACCAGCCCGTATTGAAAGGCCTGCTGGGCGGTGAGCCACTCCCCGCTCAGAAGGAGCCACATTGCGATGGGATATGGAAGCTGCCGGATGGCCCGCTGAGTCCCGCCGTTGCCCGGTAGGATGCCGCGCTTGACCTCCGAGAGGCCGAATTTGGCGTGTTCCGCAGCAACCCGGATATCGGTGGCGAGGAGGAGGGTCATTCCCCCTGCCAGGCAATACCCGTTTACGGCTGCGATGATGGGCTTCCAGATCTCCAGTCCGCGGTTGAGGATCTGCTCCTCCTGGGTCTGCCAGAAGTGCCACTTCTCCTCCTCTCGGGGGATGGTCTTGCGGAGGTCGGCCCCTGAGGAGAACGCCTTGTCCCCGGCGCCCGTGATGATGGCGCACCAGACGTCGGGGTCGTCCCGAACTTCTATCCAGGCCTGGGACAGCTCTTGATACGTTTCGGGGTCCATGGCGTTCATCACCTCGGGGCGGTTGATGGTGATATAGGCCAGGTTACCTTTTTTCTCGAATATGAGGGCCATAGGCGGCCTCCTTATCTCGCGAAATTAGTCGTGGGCTGATACAGCCTGCGAGCACTCAACTCACGGGCCTGAACTTGGGCAGGGTTATCTCATCGGTAACGTCGTCCCAGGCCACTTCCACCTGCAGGTCGGGGCGAATGGCCTCGTTCTCTATCTGCACCAGGCTGGTCAGGAGCCGGGGGCCTTCGTCAAGCTCCACGATGGCGACGTTATAAGGCAGGTCTTCCTCGAAGGCCTTGCTGTACCGCTGGTGCACGACGATCCAGGTGTAAACTCGGCCCCTGCCGCTGGACGGCACCCATTGGTGGTCCATCGACCAGCAACGGGGGCAGGTGAGGCTGGCGTAGCGTACATGGCCGCATCCGGAGCACTTCTGGAGTAACAGCTGATGTCGCTTGCACCCTTCCCAGAAAGGGCTGTTATCCGCAGTCATCTCGGGCAAGGGCTTGGCGTAGTCCGTGGTCATCTCCTATCTCCTGAGGATTGCCGTGGCATGGGTGTGCATGATTCCACCTTGCCCGCTGACCAGGGCTATCTCCGCATTCTTCACCTGTCGATCGCCACACTCTCCCCTTAGCTGGCGTACGGCTTCCACTATGAGCTGCATTCCGGCCATCCCGCTCTCTGACAGCAGCCCGCCTGCTGTGTTCATGGGCAGGGAACCGTCGGGCCCGGTCCGTCCATCCTCCACGAACTCACCTCCCTCACCTTTATTACAGAAACCGTAATCCTCCAGGGTGATGATTGGAACGATGGTGAAGCAGTCGTACAGCTCACAGACATCTACGTCCTGGGGCCCGATGCCGGCCATTCGGAAGGCCGTCTGGCCCGAGACCTTGGCGCCGCTGGTGGTCAGATTGGGGCGGCGGGGCAGGTCCCAGGCTACATGATGCTGGCCGATGCCCATGATGTAGACCGGTGGCTTCCTCAGGTGCCTGGCCCTATCGGCCGAGGTCACGACGATGGCGGCTCCGCCATCGGAGACCAGGCAGCAGTCCAGGAGTCGCAGGGGCGAGACTACGTATCGGGAGCTCTGGTGGTCCTCTATCGTGATCGGGTCTCGTTTGTGGGCGTTGGGGTTCTTGGAGGCCCACGCCCTGGTGGAGATGGCCACCGCCCCCAGTTGCACGCTGGTTGTGCCGTACTCGATCATGTGCCTCTGGGCTATCATGGCGTATCCCGATGGGACGCCGATGAAACCGTAAGCAGCATCGGCGCCCAGGGCCTTTCCATAGGTGCCGGGGGTCCCGGAGAGGGGGTTATCACCGTAGCAGCACACCGCCGTCGATATGAGGCCGGCGTCGATGGCCATCATGGCGTACTGGACCAGGCCCAGGTTGGTGGCCCCCGCCTGGTCGATGGTGGCTGCGATGGTGGGCTGGATGCCCAGGGCCTCGGATACCTTGTGGGCCCACAGGCCGTGGAAGCCTGTAGGCGGATACTTACACAGGACGGCGTCTACGTCCTCCCTGTCGAGGCCGGCGTCCCGAATGGCGAGCTGGGCCGCCTCTACGGTAAAGGCCAGGGGGGAAACCCCGGGTACCCGGCCGAACCTGGTGGTGGCCGCTCCAACGATGCAGTATTTGTCCTTCAGGCTCATTCCCTTCTCACCTCCCGGATGTAACCAACCCAATCATCTACTTCTACTTCGTGATGCGCCAAGGGAACATTAAAGATAGCTTCCCGCTCAGCGGGGGACCGGCTCCAGGGGGGCCGTGCCCTCGCGCCTCAGGGCAGCGATCTCCTCCTCCCCGAGATCGAGCAGGTCCTGCAACACCCAGTTGCTGTGCTCGGCAAACAGGGGGGCCCTAAGGCCCATGCCGGTGGGAGCAGAGGAGTACTTCCAGGGCAGGCCCGGGTGCTTGTAGCGGCCTCCATCGGGGTGGTTGGTACGGTCGATGAAGTCACGGGCCGCATAGTGAGGGTCTGCCAGTATATCCGGGGCCCTCATCACAGCGCCGGCCTTGATTCCCCTGGCTTGAAGGGCGTGCATAACCTCATAAGGGGTGCGGCCTTTTGTCCAGGACTGAACCAGGGAGTCAAGCTTCTCTTGATGGTCTTTCCGACCATCAGCGGAGGCGAACTTGGAGTCCCGGCACCATGGTGGGTCCCCAATAGCTATACGGAAGCACTTCCACTCATCGTCACTAGCGACGGCGATGGCTACCCAGGCGTCCTCACCTTTGCATCGATAGACGTTATGAGGGGCCATGTTTGGGTGACGGTTGCCTATTCGGTGCGGCGGCCGCCCGGTCAACTGGTAACCCAGGAAGTATTCTCCCATGACCGCCATCGTGGTATCCCTGAGCACTATCTTGATATGCTGGCCCCGACCGGTCCGACGCCGTTTCCAGATCGCTGCCATTATAGCAGTGGCGACATGGAAGGCGGCATTCTGGTCGGCGTAGAAGTTGCCGGGCTTGAGAGGGGGCCCGCCCTGGTAGCCTGTGATGTCACAGAGGCCCGCCAGGGCCTCCGTGCCCGGGCCGAAGGAGATGTAGTTGGACCAGGGGCCCGGGTCGCCCAGGGCGGGCATGGAGAAGCGCTGACAAAGCTCCGGCAGGGCCTTGATGCGGATCGCCCCTTCAAGGAGCGAGTAGGGGGTATGCACGCGCAGGTGCACGAAACTGGGGCTCGGCATGGATTGAAGTCTCAAGCGATTCGGACGGTCCCACTAGGGCGGCCAAGGGAGATGGTTCAAGTGAGGCTGGCGCCAAGAATAGCGGACCATACGGTGACTGCCCACAAAACACCAAGAACCGTCGTTAAGGCCAGGACGTCTTTGACAAATTCTCTGAACATGGGGTCATTCCCTCTTGCTTACGGGATAGCATGTTCCGCTTTTGTTCTTATCGTGTCAAGGCGTAATTTGTGGCCATCCGCTCGCGCTTCCTTTACTGGACCCGCCGCGCCGCAGGCGTCAGGAGTTTTTTCGGAGCAGCTCCCGCAGGGCATGGTTATCCAGGGTTGCCTCGGCCAGCGGCTGCTTGAGCTTCCGGTTCTCCCCCTCAAGCTGCCGCAGCCGCCGGGCCTCGTTCAGCCCCAGTCCGCCGAAGCGCGCCTTCCAGTGATATAAGGTCGCCGGCGAGATGCCGTGCCCGTCGGCACACCTCGGCCGTCGGCGCCCCGGCGTCCGCCTCCTTCAGGACCCCGATGATCTGCTCGTCCGAAAACCTGCTGCCGCGCATGTCGTCCTCGTTGGTTTGCCCGGAGGACTCTTATTATCCATGGACCAGTTTCTGAGGGCAGGTCAGGTCCTTTCCAACGTGAGATAGCAGTCCAGCTCTGCTGGGGAATTGGACTTCCGGCAAGCGCCGACAGGAGGAGAACCGCCAAGAGGGGAGCCTGAGAGGTAGCTGCTAACCCAATCGAACACGGATACATGGCGAGGCGATGGATTAGGGGACTGCTCAACACAATGGATCCCGTAACTGACGGTTCCAACTCTGGGCCGCCGGGAGGTCTGAGATGGCGGCTGCACCCACAGCGAAGCCGATTTGGCGCACGATGAGGGCCCGCGGAGGGTCACCACGGGGAGCTCCCGATCCGGGCTGCTTAGCAAGCGGTAAGAGGGAGGTGCACCCAGTCTCGCAGAGGCAGCTCGAACTCCTCATGGAGCCGCTGTAACCGGTCTTCCATGCTCCGGCGGAGCCGATAAAGCTCCTCCTCCAGAACTCCTGGCCGCTTCCCCCTGAAGCTCCTCGGCGTCGGGCGACTCCGGGTCCAGGTCTGCGAGTTCGTGGTGAATCGCCTCCAACTGCTCGTAAAGGGCGTCGATGGTGGCCTGGAAGGACCGGTACAGCTCCTCCAACTGGCGACTACGGCGGCCTGATCACCCGGAGGGCTGAAAGGAATTCCCACAACATTTGACAAGAGCTCAGCTGCTGTAACAGATCCTCCAGAATCTGTATCCAAGATGGCCTTGCAGAAGACTCTATGGAGTCTCTTTTTGCGCACGGTTAGGCCCCTTTCATCGATGGAAGGGATGGAGACTACGGCGTGAGTACGTTTAGCCACGCCTGAGCACGAGGCCGCACTCCGTGAGCATATCCCCTCGCCGCGAGTGAGCTAAAGAGCTCGCGCCAATGAGGGCGCTACAGCTTGGAGGGGATGCGGCCTCCTGGAAGAATGGTAGGCAGTGGGCTTGTCTTGTGCGTCCTGGCCGCCGTGAACACCGGCGCTGACACCGAACAGGTGCTCTTCCAGCGAGAGGGGAAGCACGCATTTGGTGGCGCAACGCAGATGGAGAGCTTCTATGGCCTGGCGGACGTGCCCAACCTGGCCGCTGCCGGATCCTACTCCTGGACACTAACCATGACCACGGCCAAGTGGGACATACACGAGGGTGAAGGGGTGAGTGCCAGACCAGCACTGGTGGTCCTGGATGAAGTTCATATTGAGGCCTCCCCTGACGGGGAGCGGTCTCGTCATGAGTGCATGCTGCCGGTCCCGGTGGGCACTAGGTCCTCCGGG
>JADFJI010000269.1 GCA_022566235.1 Chloroflexota bacterium | reverse complement strand
CAGAAGTCCTCGATGGCGACCCGCCGATGGCCTTGCGGGCTGACTATCTCCAACGTTGCCCCCAGAGCAATGAGGGCGGGGATGGCGTCGGCGCTGGGGGCGGCGTTGCACACGTTGCCGCCGACGGAGGCTCGACCCTGTATCTGGATCCCACCTATTATCAGGGTACAGTCGATGAGTGCGGGATATGCGGAGACCACCGCGGCGTCATCATATATCTTGTAACAGGGGACTGCGGCCCCCAGGGTCAGGCCCTCAGATGGGGTGTAGGAGAGCTGGTTCAGCTCCGGGATGGATTTCACATCCACCAGTATATCGGGCTGTCTTCGGGCCGCCCTGAGCTGGACCAGGATGTCGGTCCCGCCAGCCAGGAATCGGGCCCGGTCTCCCTCCCTGGCCATTATATCTATGGCCTCCTTTATCGATGTGGGGCTTATGTAGTCGATCCACTTCAATGGTGGCCCCTCCTTCTCCCATCAATTGGGCTCGTCGCCTGCCTGTTGCGGGTCCGCGAGATTCAAATTCGTGGATTGCTTCTTGCGGCGACACCCAAGATACCCGTAGGGATGTACCATGTCAACCCTAATGCGGGTAGAGTGTTTGATAACCGTTTGGAGGAGCTTATTAACGGCCTCGTGTAGGTACGATTGCAAGGCTAAATAGGTAGTGATACTATGTTGGGCCACGGGGCCGTGCTTCCCTTATATCCAGCTCTTATCATCAGTGGAATGCAGGGGGTGAGTCCGGCCCTGAGTGGTTGGGGAGCAGGACTGTTTGAACAGAATCAAAGCCGCCTTTGCCCAGCTTCGGTCTCAAGGGAGGACGGGCATAGCGGCCTTTCTCACCGTGGGCTATCCGGACAGGGGCTCTACCATGCCCCTTCTCCGGGCTATGGTGGAGGGTGGGCTGGATTTCATCGAGCTGGGCGTGCCCTTTAGCGACCCTCTGGCCGATGGGGCTACGATACAAAAGGCGGGCCACAAGGCCCTTGAGAACGACATCACCCTCAGGGATTGTCTCGATGTCTGTTCCGAGGCCCGGGACCAGTTCCCGCTTATTCCCATCCTGTTCATGGGATATTATAATCCTGTCCTGAGCTATGGTATCGAGAAGTTCGCCACCGATGCTGAGCGGGCGGGCCTGGATGGCCTAATAGTTGTCGATCTGCCTCCCGAGGAGGCGGGGCCTCTCCAGAAGGTGTGCGGCCCTCGCGGCATAGACCTGGTCTTTCTTCTGGCCCCGACCAGCACTGACGAGCGAATTAGGAGGGTATGTGAAGCCTCGTCCAGGCTCATCTACTGTGTTAGTCTGACGGGGGTTACGGGGGCCAGGAGGGAGGTGGACTCAGGCCTGCCGGAGTTTCTGGCCAGGGTCCGCAGCAGGACAGACCTTCCCCTGCTGGTGGGGTTCGGCATATCTACCAGGGCTCATGTCGAGGCGGTGGCCCCCTATGCCGAATCGGTGGTGGTTGGAAGCGCGTTGATTGATCTGATAGAGGATGCTCCTCTCTCTCAGAGGGTTGAGCGGGTCAAAGGGTTCGTCCAAGAGCTGTCCGGGAAGAGTGAGCTATAGACCTAAGGAGCGGCAGTTTTGTGGTGCAGAGGTATACGTGGTGCCACTACCGTAGAGGAAAACACGAGGGAGGCCATCCTGGAGGGCACCTCCGAGCTGTTGAAGCTGATGATTAGTTACAATGACCTGGAGGAAGACCAGATAGCGGCGGTCACCTTCACGACGACGACGGACTTGAATGCCGAGTATCCTGCCGTCGCCGCCCGGCAATTGGGGTGGACGGATGCAGCGCTCCTGTGCGGCCACGAGATGGACGTGCCCTGTGGGCTAAAAAAGGTGATCAGGATACTTTTGCTGGTCAACACCGAGAAAAGCTCTAAAGAGATGAAACATGTTTATATCAAAGAGGCGATGAAGCTAAGACCTGATAACGCCGGCCCCGCATATGCAGGGCTTGATCAGTAGCATTATCCATCCCTTCGATCAGGGAGGACGTAGATGATCGTGTCAATGAGGCCTAAGAGCACCGAGAACGAGGTTAACGGAGTCCTGGAGAAGCTGGAGAGTTTGGGATTCCAGCACCATATCTCCAGGGGTGTAGAGAGAACGGTAATTGGGGTAATAGGTAAGATATATCCCGATCTGAAAGACACCCTGGAGCTGATGCCGGGGGTGGTCGAAGTGGTGCGCCTGTCCCGGCCCTTCAAACTGTCCAGCAGGGAGTTCCATCCCGATGACACGGTGGTGCGGGTGGGAGACGTGACCATAGGCGGGGCCGAACGGGTGGTCATGGCAGGCCCCTGCGCCGTGGAGAGCCGGGAGCAACTCATGGAGACGGCGCAGGCCGTGAAGGAGGCCGGGGCCCACATCCTCAGGGGTGGGGCCTACAAACCCCGGACCTCTCCATACAGCTTCAGGGGCCTGGGCGAAGATGGTCTGGAGATGCTGGCCGAGGCCCGCGAGAAGACCGGCCTTCCGATAATTACCGAGGTGATGACCCCCGCAGACGTCGGCCTTGTTTCCCAGTATGCCGACATACTACAGATCGGCGCCAGGAACATGCAAAACTACATCCTTCTGGACGAGGTGGGCAAGGTAGACGTTCCGGTGATGTTGAAGCGGGGAATGTCCGCTACTATCGAGGAGTGGCTTCTGGCTGCAGAGTATGTTCTGGCCCAGGGCAATCAGAACTTGATCCTGTGCGAAAGGGGCATCCGTACCTTCGAGACATACACCCGCAACACCCTTGACCTCAGCGCTATTCCGGTGATCAAGAAGCTGAGCCACCTGCCCGTGATAGTCGATCCAAGCCATGCCACCGGCAAGTGGTATCTGGTGGCCCCCATGGCCCTGGCCGCAGCGGCGGCGGGGGCCGATGGGGTGATGGTCGAGGTCCATATCACGCCCGAAGATGCCCTGTGCGACGGAGCCCAGGCCCTTACCGTGGATAACTTTCGGCTCCTGATGGGCCAGCTATCGACCATCCAGAAGCCACTTCAGCAGGCTACGCTTTAGTCGTATATTGCGGGACAGCCAAAACTATATAGCCAATTCCGCATAACGGTCTGCTGTCACAAACGAACGCGTAGCGAAAGCGGGCCTCAGTGTCGGCACTTGAAGGGGAGGCTTATGCTTGGCGGGGCCCTTGGAGCTAGCTCGGGTCCTTAACCATCCGCAGGTACGGCTTCACCGAATCCCAGCCGGCGGGGAACAACTCCTTGGCTTTCTCGTTGTCGACCGAGGGGAGGATGATCACGTCATCGCCCTTCTGCCAGTTCGCCGGCGTCCCCACCTTGTGCTTCGCCGTCAGCTGGACGGAATCGAGCACGCGCAGCAACTCGTCGAAGTTGCGCCCCGAGCTCATCGGGTAGGTCAGGCTAACCTTGATCTTTTTGTCGGGGCCCACCAGGAACACCGAGCGCACCGTCTGGTTGTCCGCCGCTGTCCTGCCCTCGGACGTGTCACCCGCGTCGGCCGGCAGCATGTCGTACAGCTTCGCAACTTCGAGGTTCTCGTCCGCGATGATCGGGAAGTTGAGCTTCGTCCCGGCCAGGTCCTCGATGTCGCTGGCCCACCGCTTGTGGTCTTCGACCTTGTCGACGCTGAGGCCGATCACCTTGCAGCCGCGCTTCGCGAACTCATCGTTGATCTTCGCCACGTAGCCGAGTTCCGTCGCGCACACCGGCGTGAAGTCCTTGGGGTGTGAAAACAACATCGCGTACCCGT